>DASQJL010000098.1 GCA_035631035.1 Candidatus Binatia bacterium
TCGCTCCAGTATCCGGCCGAGTGGACGCCGATGTTCTTCGGGGACAAGGTTCTGGTGAACGGAAAGGTCTGGCCCAAGCTCAGCGTGGACCCGGGGCGATACCGCTTCCGCGTGCTGAACGGCTCCAACCACCGGATCTTCACGCTCGCCCTGTCCGATCATCACCCGTTCCAGGTGATCGGCAGCGACGGCGGCCTGCTCCCGGCCCCGGTCGAAGTCAGGGAGATCACGCTGGGTCCGGCGGAGCGGGCCGATCTGGTGCTCGACTTCGCGGGCTACGCCCCCGGTTCGGAAGTGCTCCTCCAGGACAAGCTCGAGGCGGGCCAGATGGATCCCTCGGATCCGGCGGCCTCGAGGGTCATGAAGTTCATCGTCTCGGGATCGCCCGGCTGGACGGCGCCGCTGCCAACCGCGCTGACTCCCATGGAGCGCATTCCCGAGAGCCAGGCCACGCGGACCCGGACGTTCGAGCTCCGTTTCGATCAGAGCCTCCAGAAATTCCGCTTTGGGGACTTCGGCTGGGACGAAGTGACCGAATTTCCGGTCCTGGGCACCACCGAGATCTGGCAGTTCGCGAACGAGACCTCGGAGACGCACCCCATCCATCTGCACCTGGTCCAGTTCCAGGTGCTGGACCGCTCGAGCTTCCAGGTCGTCGACGGCAAGGTCGTTCCCGGTTCGGATCGCAGGCCGCCGAACCCCGAAGAGGCCGGATGGAAGGACACGGCGAACGTGAAGCCCCACGAGCTGCTCCGCGTCATCATGCGGTTCGGCCCCGACGGCTACCTGGGCGATTTCGTGTTCCACTGCCACATGCTCGAGCACGAAGACAACGACATGATGCGGCAGTTCACGGTGGTTCCCCCCAGGGGCGGAAAGCCGTCCGTGGCGACCGCCAAGGCGGAGCCTTCGCGGCTGTGGCCGCCCGATCGCTCCATGGTGCCGGTGAAAATCACCGGTGTGAGCGACTCGACCGGCGCCCCGGTTACGGTGCATGTGACCGGCGTGACCCAGGACGAGCCGATCTCGCGGCTCGCGCCGTCCAGGACTGCGGCCGCGATGACGTCGGTTCCGGGTCACCCCGCGATGGCCATGGGCTCGGGGGCGATGGACATGGAAGGCGATGACGCCTGCTTCGACGCCAAGATCGTGGATGGACAGCTCTACCTGCGGCGGGAACGCCTGGAGGGCGGGAACGGTCGCGTCTACCGCGTTTCGTTCACGGCGGTGAGTCGTGACGGAGGGACCGCCGACGGCACCGTTCTGGTCGGAGTGCCGGGCAAAGCGGGCGTTCGCCGGGTCGTCAACGACGGACAGATCTTCAACTCGCGCGAGGGCTGTCCCGGGGAAGGCCACATGGATATGACGATGAAAGATTCGCGGGGCACGGGTATCGCGTTCACGACCTCACTGGCGCTGCCTCGTCTCGAAGGAGGGCGCGCCACGATCGAATACACCCTCGCTCAGCCCGGCGAGGTGACCCTGGCGATCTTCGATGTCGCGGGGCGCCGGGTGGCCGGCCTGGCCGACGGCGTTCAGGGAATGGGCGCACACAGCGCTACTCTGAAGCTCCAGCACATGGCGCGCGGCATCTATTTCGTCCGGATGAACGCGGGAGGGAAGGTCTTCACCCGCCGCATGCCGATCCTGGGCATGGCCCGCTAGCGTCCGCGGCTGTCCGTTCCGGGGAGCGCTCCCTCCCCGTGCCGCGCCTCTTCACGGACCACATCCTTGCCGATCGCCGCGAGCCAGCGCAGCTGCGCGCGCGTCAGGCTGATCGCGCCGCGCATCGCCAGGGCGCTGAAATGCGATCCCGCGCGACGGTAGCCCGCCAGGTCCTGCTTCATGAGATCCAGCGTGAGCCGCAGCCCTGTCTCGGCCTCGCCCAAGAATCGCCTGCGTTTGGCGGGGGGCAGCGCGGCCAGGAAGTAGACCCGAGAGCGAATCGGGTCGTGCACCGCGCCGAGGTCCTGCTCGCGGAACGGGGGAGCGATCCACGTCACCAGGCCCCGCCGCCCGGCCGGTGTGATCTCGTACAGGCGGCGTCGCTGGCGGCGGCGAAGATCACCCCGCGACCGAAGCAGGCCCGCGCGTTCGAGGCGGACGACGAGCGGGTAGATCGCCCCCGCGCTGCCGCTGAAGCGCGCGCTGCGCGACGTGAAGAAATGAGACCGGATCGCGTGCGGCGTGCAGGGGCCGAACTTCCACACGATCCCCAGCACGACCCCCTCCAGCTCGCTCAGCCCATGGCCGGCCATCGTCCCTCCCCGGTTGACCCGCGGCCGCCAGCACGGCCGCGAAGGCTACTCTGGCACACTACTACGATTCGTAGTATATTGCACTCCCGGCCGGTGCCGGCACCACATTGGGTCCCTGGAGGTCCCGTGAAGATCGTGCTCGCCTTGCTGCTCGCCCTGCTCGCCGCACCCGGAGTGACGTTCGCCGCCGATACGAATCGCGACCTGCGCGTCGATCCGCGCCTGCTGCTCGAAGCTCGGACCGTCTGGCAGGTGATCGGCACGCCCCGCAATCCGGTCTGGCCCGGCTGGAACGCCGCGGACACGCCGATCCTGGTCTATCTGCCGGGCGTCCAGGACGCCCTCATCCACCATCCGCACCCGCCGAAAGGGTTCGTGCGCTACCGGGGGCGCACGGCGTTCGAGCCCGGCGCGCTCTTCCTGCGCGACGGCCCGACCACCTTCTCGTGGGACGGCCAGAACACCTCGACCGAGATCGATGGCGTGCCGACCCTGGTCGTCGCGGACACTCCCTCGCGGCTCAAGGAGCAGATCCGCGGCCTGCTGGGAGACGCGCGTCCGACCGAGACGAAGCTCGCGGATCTGAACTACGAACGCGACCTGGTGCCCGACCTCTACGAGGAGATGGCGACGATCGCGCATGAGGCGTTTCACGTCTTTCAGGCGCGCCGGGCGCCTCAGAAGCGCGCGAACGAGCGCGACGTCCGCCTCTACCCCTGCCTGTCGGTCGAGAACAACGTCGGCATGGCGCTCGAGGGCAAGGCGCTCGCCGATTGCATGCGGGTGACCGACGCGAAGGCGCTCCGGGCCGCCGCGCTGCGCTGGCTCGCGGTCCGGCGCGACCGCCGACAGCGCCTGCCGCGTCCGGCGGTCGCCTACGAAGACGGCAACGAGTTCAGCGAGGGGCTCGCCAAGTACGTCGAGCTGGGGCTCATGCGGGCCCTGGAGGGCCGCCGCCCGTCGGACTCCCTCTTCCTGTATCAGGGCTTTCATGGGTTCACGCGTCTCGCCGAGTTCCGCGAAGCGCGCGTGCGCCGGATGGTCAGCGCCATGCGGGGGGAGGTCAACGTCAACAACGACCCCTACGGTACGTCGCCGATCCGCGACCGCCTCTACTACTCCGGCATGGCGATCGCGACGCTCCTGGACCGGATCGCGCCGTCGTGGAAGACCAGGATCCTCGCCGACAGCGTGACCCTGACCGACCTTGCCGCCGAGGCGTTGCGGGCGACGGACGCCGACCTTCGCGCCGCTCTCGCGGAGGCGCGCAGCGACCCGGAATACGCGTCGATGGTCGCCCGGAAGACGAACCTCGCCGAGGACGGCCGTCGCGACACCGACTCGCTGCTGGCGCGCGTGATGCGCGGCGGAACGACCACCCTGGTCTTCGACTATTCCGCACTGGCCGGCGTCAAGACCGGCATCGGCTTCACGCCGTTCGGGGTACGCGCGCTCGACACCCTGCGCACCATCTATACGCTGGTTCCGATCCGGGCCAGCGTGGGGTCGAAGCAGACCGGGTTCGAGGAGACGACTCCGATCCCGACGCTCGAGGATCGTGGGGCGAGAACCTTCACCTTCCCGCTCGAGCGACCGTTGAGCGCCGAAGAGGCGCGGAACCTGGCAGTCTCTGCGGAACACGCACTCGCCGAGGCGCACAGCGACCCGGAATACGCGTCGATCGTCGCCGGGAAGGCGAAGCTGGCCGAGGACGGCCGCCGCGACACCGACTCGCTGCTGGCGCGCGTGATGCGCGGCGGAACGACCACCCTGGTCTTCGACTATTCCGCACTGGCCGGCGTCAAGACCGGCATCGGCTTCACGCCGTTCGGGGTACGCGCGCTCGACACCCTGCG
>DASQJL010000099.1 GCA_035631035.1 Candidatus Binatia bacterium
AAAACGAGCGCGTTCGTCGGTGGAGACCGGCCCGCTCTGGGGAAGGATCTTGATCGCAACTTCGCGAGCTAGGCGTTCATCGCGTGCGCGGTATACCTCTCCCATTCCGCCCGAACCTAAAGCTCCGATGATTTCGTACGGTCCAAGACGAGTGCCGGGAGCAACTGGCCTCACGAACGAGTGGCTTCTGTCATGGGGTGGCAATCCTCAGACTCATTCAATTGCTGAAGGCAATCGCGTACATCGTCGAGCGTCGCCAGTTTGCGTCGTATGCGTAGGAGCGATCATCTGCGGAGATGTCAGTTAGGAATACAGACTCAAGGCCAGTCAGATTGGGGGGAGAGATTTCGGCAAATAAGGTACGGCGGCCGGTTTCGAGGTTCATGCGCTCGACCCGCAATGGAATTCCGCGCTTGCAGACCATCACTGACTGCTCGTCGGCAGACCAGTGGTACGGGTTCTCCTCCGGACCAAGCGATGCCAGTTCACGCCAGGGGCCGCCCTGCCGGGGAACCATGAAGAGGCGCTGTCCCTTGCGACAAAGGAGCCGGTTCCCATCGCGTGAAACGCCGAACAATACCGGTGGCAGGTCGGTCGTCAGCTTCCGGAGTTCTCCCCCGGCCAAGCTCTGGAAGTAATGGTTGCGGCGATCCTGGCCAGGGAGAAGTGTCGCGAGCGTAAGACTGTCACCGCCACGATTGAATCGCGCATAGACCGTCAACTCCTTTTCGCCAGCTTTTAATTCGCGCGGTTCTCCTGCGCCCGTGGGTTGCAACATGATCTTCCCCGCACCGCCTGTGATAACCCATTTGCCATCAGCAGAGAGATCCATGGGCCGCCCCTCTCCCAGACGAACGACAGATCCACCCTCGACGTTTCTCAGGCATACCGAGGACAGCGAGTCCTCGCTGCTCTCCTCACTGAATGCAACCTTGCGCCCATCACCTGAAAGTTTCCCATCACTCGAGTAATCGAGCCAGGTGAGGCTGCGATCGGTGGGCCACTCAGGTCGATGCACCATGACATCGCAACGTACGTCTTCCTGCGTGGCTAGCCAACGGCCGTTCGGCGCGATGTCATGAATGGTGAGGCCACCCGCGCTTCTCAGCGCTATCCTGCGAGCTCCCGCCAGGGACACCGCATAAATCGCGTGGTCTCCTGAGCTATTGACTGAGAAGAAGAGTTCTTTCCCGTCGGGAGCCCAGGCAAGCCCCTCCTCATCCCGGTATTCGTTCAGGAGAGCCTTCTCTCTTCCCCTTCGATCGACCACCATTAGAGCGCCTTCCCCACTCCATCTTGAGGGGCCCTCAAAGTACGCGAGCCGGTCACCATCGGGCGAGAAGGTGAGGTAGGAAAATCGACCCTTTGCGATAACGTGCCCAATAGGGAATTCGAGCTGCTCGTAGTTCCCCTCGCTCCTACCGGAGTTATCGTTCAGGACTCGGATGACAGCAAGCGCCGTACCGTCCGGGGTCCAGTCAGCCTCAGTCACGTCGGTGAGGATCTCCCGAGGAGCACCGCCCCCGAGGGGCATCCGGGCAAGCGTGCCAATGTAGGCGCGACGGTCGAGCAATCGGGCGCCGGTGAGTATTGCCAGTTCCCCACGGGAGGAGACGGACAAGAAATGCATCCCCGGCTCACTCAAGGGTTGTGGTTCGGGACTCTCAGGACGAAGCACATAGATTTGCGGAATATTGCCCTGTGTCGAGGCACTGAAGACAATCGTCCTCATGTCAGGTGCGAATGCGGCTCTCTGGATCGTCATTGGAGTGAACGTCAGCTTCGTGAACAGTGGCTGGTCCGTTCGGGATTTCATGGCCCGGATAGCAACGACAGCACTGGATGCGATGAGCAGGGTTAGAGACAGAGCCACGGCCCATACCACCTGCTGGCGGCGCCTTCTGCGCGCCGCAGGGGGAGCACCAATGCCCGCCTGAGACCCGGCCTCCAGTACCCACAGCAGCTCGCGGCGAAGATCTGCCGCTGATTGCCAGCGGCCGTCTGGGTCCTTATCTAAACACTGCCTTACAGAGCGTTCGAACGCCGGCGGTGTGAGCGGCACAAGGTCTGAAATTCGCCTCGGCTCGTCCCGCATGATTGCCGAGATCACGCTCACCGGCGTTGACCCTTCGAACGCCCGCTTTCCCGTCGCCATCTCGTAGAGCACGCATCCCAGAGCCCAGATGTCGCTTCGTCCGTCGGCCCGCTTCCCCTCCAGCTGCTCCGGGGACATGTACTGGAAGGTACCGACGATCATTCCCTTCTTCGTGATGGACCCGTCGGGATCTACCCCACGCTCCGTAACCGTCACTTCGGGATCGCGCCCCGTCGGTGTGAACTCCCGCGCCAGGCCGAAGTCCATCAACTTCGCTCCACTCTTCGTCAGCATCACGTTGCCGGGCTTCAGGTCTCGGTGCACGACTCCGGCTCGATGGGCGCGATCCAGGGCGTCCGCAATCTGTGCTCCGATCCGAAGCACCTCGGCGGTGGGAAGCGGTCCCTTGGCGATTCGCCGGGCGAGGGTCTCTCCCTCGATCAGCTCCATCACCAGGTAGTCGGTGTCACCTTCTTGACCGATGTCGTGGAGAACGCAGATGTGAGGATGGTTCAGCGAAGAGATGGTCTTCGCCTCGCGGCGGAAGCGGGCTCGTTCCTCGGCGGAGGCGGGACCGCGGTGCGGCAGGATCTTGATCGCCACTTCTCGCCCAAGCCGCGTGTCTCGGGCGCGATAGACCTCGCCCATGCCCCCGGCACCGAGCGGAGCGATCACCTCGTACGGGCCGAGGCGGGTACCGGATACGAGCGTCATGAGGAAGTCTTCATGGTCCGTCGACCTCGTATCTCAGAGGAGTCGATCAGCCAGAGAAGCGCTACGCCTTGGGCAATGTGACGCCCTTTTGCCCCTGATACTTTCCGCCGCGATCCTTGTAGGAGGTTTCGCAGACTTCGTCGGATTCGAAGAAGACCATCTGTGCGGCGCCCTCGTTGGCGTAGATCTTCGCGGGGAGCGGCGTGGTGTTGCTGAACTCCAGCGTCACGTGCCCTTCCCATTCGGGCTCGAGGGGCGTGACGTTCACGATGATTCCGCAATTGTGGACGAAAACTCCCGCCTCCAGCGCGAAGTTGCCTGCGGCCGGCACGGTGAGGCAATAGGTGTCGTGCAGACCCGGAATATCGCGCACCGCCCTCACTCGATGACCGCGACCCACGTGCAAACTCGGCCGGCTCGTTGCCTGGCCATTGCTGGCTTCGCACTCTTCAAGGAGCGCGACGTTCTGTCGCGTCGCTCCATTGCGACACTTGTCAATGGATTCACCGCCGCTAGCGGCGGTAAAAGCTTGGCCAGGGGTTTCGACTCGCGCCATTAGCGAATCACCGGGTCTCAGATCGTCGGCCGCTGCCATCTGACCATCGCGGCGCATGAACGGATGATCGGGGGTAGCTTGGATCCGTTCCCGGTTGTCGAGCTCGATCTCGATCAGCGAATCGCGGGCGATGAACCGCGGGGCCTCGAGCCGGGTCACGATCACGCGACCGTTCGGACCGATGCTGTAGCCCCGAAAAACTTCCCCGTCCTCGTGGCGACGGACCATCGCCTCCAACGTCGGCGCCGTGCCGTCCGCGAGCGCCACCCGGGTGTCCCCGCTGAAACAGCGGGCATAGGTGCTCTTTCCCAGGCAGATCGTCAGCACGCTTCGCGGGATTCGGAAATACTCCACGGTCCGCGCCAGCGCGAAGGAGTTGGGCGGGATGATGCAGATCTCGGAATGCACGTCGACGAAGCTCTTCTCGTCGAACTTCTTGGGATCGACGATCGTGGAATTGATGTTGGTGAAGATCTTGAACTCGCTGGCGCAGCGGACGTCGTAGCCGTAGCTGGAGGTGCCGTAGGAGATGATGCGGCCGTTCTCGGCGCTTCGAACCTGACCCGGTTCGAAGGGCTCGATCATGCCCTGCGCGGCCATGCGGCGGATCCAGCGGTCCGACTTGATGCTCATGCCGAAGCCGCCCTCAGCTCACCGCGACCTTGGGTGAGGCCCCGAACGCGCTCGCGAAGTCCTTGGCGAACTGATCGTACGGGCGCGCCTTCTTGCCCGTGATCCGCGCGTAGGCATCGGAGAAATCCGCGTCCTTGCCCGACCAGGAGAGCGAGAGGTCGAGGAACGCGTCCGCCAGCCACGGCGGCAGGACCGCGCGCATCCCCTCCCGCACCTGCTCGGCCGGGACTTCCTCGAAGCGCACGGGGCGATCGAGCGCGGCGCTGAGCTTCTCCGCGATCTGCGCGTGCGAGATCGACTCGGGTCCGGTCAGATCGTAGATGCGGCCGCTGTGTCCGTTCCCGGTGAGCACCGAAGTCGCGGCGGTAGCCACGTCACGGCTGTCGATCATCGGGCCCGCCCCGTCGCGCGAGACGCCGTACATGACGCCCTGGGCCGCGATGGTCGCCGCGTACATGAGGGTGTTCTGATAGAAGGCGTGCGGGCGGAGGATGGTGTACGAGAGCCCCGACCGCGAAAGGTTCTCGTCCACGTCGCCGTGGACCTTCAGCAGCAGATAGGGCGAGCCCTGCGAGGCGCCGCGCGCGGAGAGGCGCACGACGTGGCGGATGCCGGTCCGCTTGGCCGCTTCGAGCGCGTTTCCGTGAAGGGTTTCGACGTTCGGGTCCGGCGAGGAAACCAGGAAGAGCTTGTCGGCTCCTCGAAACGCGGGATCGAGCGTATGGGGTTTGGACAGATCGCCGACGACGACTTCGATGCCGGGCCCGGTGAGCCCCTTCACGCGGGCGGGATCCCGCACGAGGGCGCGAACGCGGATGCCGCGCGAGGAGAGCTGGCGCACGACTTCGCCGCCCGTCCGGCCGGCGGCGCCGGTGACGATGACCATGGGACTCCTCCTGAATCGCGATGTGGTTTGTTCGGGGGAGGCGGCCCTAATGATTGGCTGGAACGATGCCAATTACAAGGGGATATGTCGGGCGCGGCAAGAGCCGCGCCCAACCCTGGTTCTTACCGCACGAACGCGTGCGTGAACCCCACGAAGAGATTGGAGTCCGAAACCAGCTGAATGCCGTTCACCCGCTGATACACGGGGATCTGCACCAGGCCATACAGGTACGTCCCGCCGCCGCCCACGCGCATTCCCGGCGATAGATAGAGCGCCGTGCCGCCGGTGTTGCCCGCCTCGGCATCGGTCTTGCCGACGTCGTCCTTGGCGTGCACGCGAAGGTTGGTCTGCAGCAGGAAGGTTCCCCACGAGAAGGCCGGAGCCTCGGCCGCGAGGTGCGCCGTGACTTCGCTCCCCACGCGGTAGCGCTCGGTGCCGCGCCCGTTCCAGCGGCCGTTCACGCTCGCGCGGAGCGGAACGCCGCCGCGCCCTTGGAAGGCGGCCACGCGCAGATGCCACTCGGCGCCGGCGCCGCCCATGAAGTCCCACGAGCCGGTGCCGGGCCGGGCGGTGGGCTCGGGCTGATCGCCATCGATCTCCTGCACGTTGCGAACCCCGGTCGGGGCCTTCACGGCCGCGGTGAGGAAGCCGTGCATCCCGCTCCCCCCCAACCGCCGCGTGACCCCGGCCTCGAGATCGCCGATCCCGTGATACTTCCAGCGCAGATATTCCTGCTCTCCGAGGTCGTTGTGGATGTGCTCGTGCGTGCGGTCCACGTACGGGAGCGCGAGCGACGCGGTCCAGGCCGGCGACCAGCCGTAGGAGGCGCGGCCGATCGTGATCCGGTTGACCGTGCGCACTTCGTCCTCAGGAGACGCGATCTGGCCGACCACGGCGTCCTCGGTGCCGACCCGCGGCTGGGACTGGTCGATGTACTGCTGCGACAGCTCGAAATGGAAGGAGGCCTCATCCCAGCGGGCGGCCTGGTCCAGCGGACAGTTCTCGGCGCCGCAACTCGCCGCCGCGGGGGCGGCGGCGAAGGGAGCGAAACCAACGCAAAGTTGGGCGGCGAGCGCCGCGATGAAAAGACGCATGAAAAGCTCCTCGGAGCGGGTGCGAGTTCGGTTCGCGAACGAAAGCCGGAGGTGCGGCTACGCGCGAGGAGGCGGCGGTGTGAGCTCGGGAGGTACGGATTCGAGAAGGGACAAGGCGCCGGACGCGGCCGGTGCGCTGCCGGGACGCGGCATGACAAGGACGTTGGCGCGGAACACCATCGGATCGAGCCCGGGAAGGGTGATTCCCGGGAGGGCATGCCCGCATCCGAGGGCTCGGACGCAGGGCGCACCCGGGGCCTCGCCGCGCGGGCCCGCGTGCGACGGGCAGCGCGGCGCCGCGGCGGCTTCGCACGAAACGTGCGACGCGCAGCAGGCCATCGTCCCGCCGCAGGCAGGCCCCACGGCGCCACCGCCCACGGGCAGGGCCGCGATCAGGGCCTGGATGCCCAGAACGAGAGCGGCGGCAAGTCCGGAGAAAGCTCGTTTCATGGCCGGAAAGTGTAGCATGGGCGCCCCTTGACCGGCCGCGCCGCGGGTGCCAGAGTGAACGGCTCACCCTGGAACAGGAGATCCGATTGGGCAGCCTCAAAGTCCAGAACATCGCCGTGATCGGCGCGGGCGTGATGGGACGCGGCATCGCGCTGGTCTCGGCGCTCGCGGGCTTCGAGACCCGGGTCGTCGAGACGAACGCGGCGGCCGCCCAGTCCGCCCGCGGCGAGCTGGAGAAGATCCTCGCGCGCGGCCGCGAAAAGGGTGACTGGGACGACGCCGCGCTCGCCCGCGCCACGAAGAATCTCGGCTGGTCCGAGACCCTCGCCGGAGCGCAGGGCTGCGACCTGGTCATCGAGGCCGTCCCCGAAAGCATCGCGCTCAAGGCCGAGGTCTACCAGGGGATCGCATCCCACCTCGCCCCCGAGGCGGTGATCGCGACCAACACCTCGTCCCTGAGCATCACCGAGCTGGCCGCCACCTCCGGGCGCCCCGCGCGCTTCGTCGGCATGCACTTCTTCAACCCGGTCCACCGCATGCGCCTCATCGAATTGGTGAAGGGCCTGGAGACGGACGACGCCACGCTCGCCACCGCGGACGAGGTCTCCAAGCAGATGGGCAAGGAGACGGTGCTGGTTCGCGAGTCGCCCGGGTTCGTGACCTCGCGCGTGAACGTGCTGATCGGCAACGAGGCCTTCCACATGCTGGAATCGGGCGTCGCCTCCGCGCGCGACATCGACAAGGCGCTGAAGCTGGGCCTCAATCATCCGATGGGACCGTTCGAGCTGGTCGACCTGGTCGGTCTGGACACGCGCCTCAGCATCCTGGAATACTTGCACCGCTCGCTGGGCGAGCGCTTCCGCCCCAACCCGCTCCTGATCCAATACGTGAAAGCCGGCCGCCTGGGACGGAAGGTCGGACGCGGCATCTACGAGTACTCCCGCTAGGAGACGACATGGCCCCGAGTGATACGATTCCCGCGACCCTCCTCGCCTCCGGCGGAAAGCTCCTGATCGGCGCCGAGTGGCGCGAGGCGGCCTCCGGCAAGCGCTTCACGACCCTCAACCCCGCGACCGCCGAGCCGATCCTGGACGTGGCCGAAGGGGACGGTCCGGACATCGATCTCGCCGTGCGCGCCGCTCGGGCCGCGCTCGATGGCGCCTGGGGCAAGATGTCCGCCTCCGAGCGCGGCGTCCTCCTCTGGAAGCTGGCCGACCTCCTCGAGAAGAACAAAGACGAGCTGGCCCGGCTGGAGACGCTCGACACCGGAAAGCCGATCGCCGAATCCTCGCGCATCGACATTCCCCTGGCCGTGGACGTGCTCCGCTACTGCGCGGGCGCCGCGACCAAGCTCGAGGGGAGCACCATCCCCGTGAGCGGCCCCTTCTTCAACTACACGCTGAAGGAGCCGATCGGCGTCGTGGGGCTGATCGTCCCCTGGAACTTCCCCATCTTGATGGCAGCTCGAAAGGTGGCGCCCGCGCTCGCCGCGGGAAACGCCGTGGTCCTGAAGCCGGCCGAGGAATCGCCGCTCACGGCGCTCCGCCTGGGCGAGCTCGCCCTGGAAGCGGGGCTTCCCCCGGGCGCGCTGAACGTGGTGCCGGGGTACGGCCCCACGGCGGGCGCCGCGCTCGTGGCGCATCCCGGCGTGGCGGGGATCGCGTTCACCGGCGAGACCGGAACGGGGCGGCTCATCATGCAGAACGCCTCGGGCACGCTGAAGAAGCTGTCGCTCGAGCTGGGAGGCAAGTCGCCGAACATCGTGCTCGAAGACGCGGACATGGAGACGGCCGCGCGCGCGGCGATGGCGGCGATCTTCTACAACAAAGGCGAGGTCTGCACGGCGGGCTCGCGGCTCTTCGTCCAGAAGGGCGCCCACGACGCCCTGCTCGAGAAGGTGGTGGACCGCGCGAACAAGCTGGTCCAGGGCGATCCGATGGATTCCAAGACGCGCCTGGGACCGCAGATCTCCGAGGCGCAGGTGGACCGCATCCGCCGCTACGTGGAGATCGGATCGAAGGAGGGCGCGCGCCTCGCGCTGGGCGGCGAGCCCGCGCGGGTCGGCAACGGCAAGGGCTACTTCTGGAAGCCGACCATCTTCGACGGCGTGAAGAACGACATGACCATCGCGCGCGAGGAGATCTTCGGCCCCGTGCTCGCGGTGCTCGCTTTCGACAGCTTCGACGACGCGATCGCGATGGCGAACGACACCGCCTACGGCCTGGCCGCGGCGGTCTGGACCCGCGACGTGAAGAAGGCGCACCAGGCGGCCCGACGGCTGCAGGCGGGAACGGTCTGGATCAACACCTACAACATGTACGACGCCGCCTCGCCCTACGGCGGCATGAAGTCCTCGGGCTTCGGCCGCGAATCGGGACTGGCCGGCCTCGAGTTCTACTCCCAGACGAAGAGCGTCTGGGTGGATCTCTCGTGAGGGAGGGCCGGAAGCCCCCGACGCCGTGCCGGACCCCAGTTCCATAGGAGCGCCGATCGCCTGGCCGGTCGGCCCGCTTCCCGACGCCGCGCCATCCGGGGCCGCCGCATCCAGACCCCCCGATCTCTCGATCATTCTGCCCGTCTACAACGAGCGCGAGAGCCTGCCGCCGCTGATCGCCGAGATCCATGCCGCGCTCCGCGGCACGCCACACTCCTACGAAATCCTGCTCGTCGACGACGGCAGCACCGACGGAAGCGCCGAGGTGATCCGCGCGGCGGCGCTCGAGTCCCCCGCCGTCACGGGGATCGTCTTCGAGAAGAACGCGGGCCAGAGCGCCGCCTTCGCCGCCGGGTTCCGCTTCGCGCGCGGGGACGTGCTGATTACCATGGACGCCGACGGCCAGAACGACCCGGCCGACATCCCCGTCCTCCTGGCCGCGCTCGAGAACGCCGACGTCGCCGCGGGCATCCGCGCGGCGCGCGCCGACGGATGGCGACGGCGCGCGTCGTCGAAGATCGCGAACGCGGTGCGGCGCGCCGTCGTCGGCGACCACATCGTCGACACCGGCTGCTCGCTCAAGGCCTACCGCCGCCGCGCGGTGGAGGGGATTCCCTTCTTCGCCGGCGCGCATCGATTTCTCGCCGGCATCTGCGAGATGCGGGGCGCCCGCGTCGCGCAGATTCCGGTCCGGCACCGTCCGCGCCTTCGCGGCGTCTCCAAGTACGGCGTCGGCAACCGCCTCTTCCGGGGCATCCGCGACCTGATCGGCGTCCGCTGGCTCCGGTCGCGCCTGCTCCAGTTCCGTGTCCGGGAGGTCATCCATGGATAAGTGGTTCTCTTCGGCGCCCATGTGGTACGTGGTGGGACTGGTGGGCCAGATCCTCTTCGGCTCGCGGTTCTTCGTGCAGTGGGTCGCCTCGGAATGGGCGAAGCGCCCGGTGTTCCCCCGCGGCTTCTGGTATCTGAGCCTCGTGGGCGGCTGCGCGCTGTTCGTCTACGCCCTGCATCAGAAGGATCCGGTCTTCGCGATCGGGCAGGGCGCGGGTCTTCTCGTCTACGCGCGCAACCTCATGCTGGATCACCGGCCGCAGGCGGCCGCCGTACCCAGCGCGCCCTGACCCTCTCTCGTCTCGCCTGGGCGGGGCCGGCGCTCGCGCTCATCCTCACGTGCGGCGCCCTCGGCCTGATGGAGCCGACCGACGCCCGCTACGCCGAGATCGGGCGCGAGATGGTCGCCAGCGGCGACTGGCTGATTCCGCGGCTGAACGGCGTGACGCACCTGGACAAGCCGCCGGTGGCCTACTGGGCCGCGGCCGCGGGGATGCAGGTGCTGGGTGTGAACGCGGCCGGGGCCCGCATCGGCGCGGCCCTCGCGGCCGCGTTCCTCTTCTGGGCCGCCGCCTGCATCGCGCGCCGAGCCGGGGTCGCGCCGCGCGAGTCCTTCCTGGCGCCCCTCGTCCTTGCCTCGAGCGCCCTCGCGTTCGCCCTCTCGCGCCTGCTCGCGACCGACATTTTCCTCGCGGCGGCCGTCGCCGCCTTCTATGTCGCCTGGCTCGCGCCGGAAGGGCGCGGGCGCCTGTGGATGTTCGTGGCGCTGGGGCTGGGATTCCTGATCAAGGGGCCGGTCGTCTTCGTGCACACGCTGCTTCCGCTCTTTGTCGCGGCGCTGTGGCGCCGGGATCGCGGCGTGCTCGCGGGGCTGGGCAGCCGCCTGGGCTGGGCGGTCTTCGCGCTGGTCGCGTTTCCCTGGTACGTCATCGTGGCCGAGCAGACGCCGGGACTCCTCGGATGGCTCCTCAAGAAGGAGATCTGGCTGCGCTACACGAGCACGGTCCATCACCGTCCCGGACCGCCCTGGTACTTCGCGGCGATCCTGGTGGCGGGGGCGCTGCCGTGGACGGCCGCGGCCCTCGACGGGCTCTTCCGGAGCGCGCGCGGCGCGGCGCGGTCGCCCACCCCTGCCGCGTCGGCGCTCGTCGCGTGGGCCGTCGTGCCGGTGCTCTTCTTCTCGGCCTCCGGCTCGAAGCTCCCCGCGTACGTACTCCCGGAGCTGACGGCCGTCGCGATCCTGGCGGCCTGCGCGCTCGCGCGCTCCGCGTGCCTGGCGCGCTGGGGAACGGCGTCGCTCTTCGCCGCGCTCGCGATCGCGATCGAAGCGGCGGGACCGCGCGCGCTGGCCGGTCTGGTGGGCGCGCAGCACGCCGCGACCCTGCCGCTCCCGCCGCTCGCCCACGTCGCGGCGGCCACGTTCGCCGCCGGCGCGATCGCGGCGGCTGCGCGCATGCCGGCCGCCGCCGCGATCGCGGGGCTCGCCGCGTGGTACGGTCTCCTGGGCGGGGCGCGCGCCATCGAGGGGCCGCTCGGATCCCCCGTGCAGGTTGCGGGGATCATGGAGCGCACGCGCCAGCCGGGGGAGCCGGTCATCGAGCTGGGCGCCTTCTCGGCGGGGCTTCCCTTCTATGCGGGCGCGACGATCCCGATGGTGGACGTGCCGCGCTCCGAGGCGTTCGAATCGCCGGGTACCGAGCGCCGGGCGTTTCTGGACGAGAGCGCCCTCCCCGCGCTGATCCGGGGCTCGGGCCGCGTCTGGGTCTACGGCCCGCGCGACCGCGCCGCACGGGAAGCCGATACCCTGGGGGTCCGCTACGAAGTGGTGGCGCGCACCCGGAATCGAGAGCTGGGATTGCTCGAGCCGATGCCGCCCAGCACCGGCATCGTGCGATAGGAGGACCCATGTCCGAAGTACGGCTGGAACGGCGCGGCTTGATCGCGCTCCTTACCTTGAACCGTCCCGACGCCTTGAATGCGCTCTCGGTTTCGATGGCCTCGGAGCTGGCCCTGGCCGTCGAGGAAGCATCGCGGAGCGAGGACGTGCGCATCATCGTCATCACCGGCGAAGGGCGGGCCTTCTCGGCGGGGGGCGACATTGGGTTCATGAAGAAGGTCATCGATCAGGGGGGGCGGTTCGAGGATTTCGAGCCGCTGGTGGGTGGCGGCCCGGGCGTCGTTCGCGCCATCGTGCGCGCGAAGGTGCCCGTCCTCGCGGCCGTCAACGGTGTCGCGGCAGGCGGGGGAATGAGCCTGGCCCTGGCGTGCGACATCCGGTGGGCGGCCGAGGGAGCGCGCTTTGGGCAGTCCTTCGTCAAGATCGGTCTTCATCCCGATTGGGGGGCCGTGTACACCCTCCCCCGTCTGGTTGGCGTCTCCCGCGCGCTCGAGTTGATGTGGACCGGCGACCTCATCGGCGCGGTCGAAGCCGAGCGGATCGGGCTGGTGAGCCGGGTGCTGCCTCCGGATCGCCTTCTGCCCGAGATGCTCGACTTCGCGACGCGCCTGGCGCGCGGCCCCGATATCGCTCTGTCCGAGATCAAGCGCTCGGTAGGCGAGTCGCTCGGATACACCCTGGAAGAGGCGCTGGCCCGGGAGTTGAACGCGCAGGAGCGCTGCTGGGGAACGGCCGACGCGAAGGAGGGGATCAAGGCGTTCCTGGAAAAGCGCGAGGCGAAGTTCGAGGGACGCTAGTCCCCGTCGGCCATTCGATAGCCCACGCCCGTCTCGGTGAGGAGAAGCCGCGGACGCGCGGGCTCCGCCTCCAGCTTGCATGATCCGGCATCGCCGGCGGGCGACGGCGGAGTCCTAGCCGCGCCTCCGTCTGGTGACGTTCCCGGGCTGGCGCCCGCCCATGGAACCGGGTAAGCTCCCGGCACGATCGACGAATAGCGGCAGGACCCCGAGGCGCCGGCAGGGCCGGCCCGCCGGTCCCCGTGACCCCGCGAACCAGGAGGACCGAACCGTGACCCCCGAGACCATGGCCGCGCCCAGCGGCCTCTGCACGTACCGCACCGAGAGCGGCATCGCGATCCTCGAGCTGTGCGATCCGCCGGCCAACACCTACACCTATGAAATGATGCGCGCGCTGGACGAGGCGATCTTGAAGGCGCGCTTCGACGAGAACGTGCACGTCATCCTGCTCCGCGGCGCGGGCGACAAGTTCTTCTGCGCGGGCGCGAATATCAAGATGCTCCAGACCGCCAATCCGGTCTTCAAGTACTACTTCTGCCTCCACGCCAACGAGACGCTGAACCGCCTGGAGCAGACGCCCAAGCTGGTGATCGCGGCGCTGAACGGCCACTGCGTCGGCGGCGGCCTGGAGATCGCGATGGCGGCGGATATCCGGATCGCGAAGAAGGGCGCGGGCAAGATCGGTCTTCCGGAAGTAACGCTGGGCGTCCTCCCCGGCACCGGCGGCACGCAGCGCCTGGGCCGGCTGGTCGGGAAGCCGCGCGCGATCGAGATGATGGCGCTGGGCTCCACCTTCTCCTTCGAGGAAGCCGAGCAGATGGGGCTGGTCAACCACGTCTGGGACGCCGAGGGCTTCGACGCCAAGATCATGGAGTTCGCGCGGCAGTTCACGCCGCCGAACAAGGCCTCGAAGGCCGTCGGCCGGATCAAGCGCTCCGTGCAATCGGGGCTGGAGGCCGCATTCGGCGAAGGGCTCGCCATCGAGCGCGAGCTGCAGCAGCAGCTCTTCCAGAGCGAGGACGCGAAGGAAGGGCTGACCGCCTACGTCGAGAAGCGCGCCGCCAAGTTCAGCGGCAAGTAGTCCTCGCGCCGTGACGCCGCCGGTCGCTCCGCGGGAGCGGATGGTGCTGCGCGCGGCGCGCGAGATCCAGGAGGGGGAGACCGTGTTCGTGGGAACGCGGCTTCCCCTTCTCGCGTATCTGGTCGCCAAGCGCACGCACGCGCCGCATGCCGTGGCGCTGTACGAGAACGGGCTCATCCGCGAAGAGGCCGCGCGCGAGCTTCTCTTCACGATGGGCGATCCGCCGAACATCCTGGACGCGACCATGGCGTCGACCACGATCGACGTCATGGGGATGCTGGCGGCGGGACGCGTGGACCTCGGCCTCCTGGGCGGCGCCGAAGTCGACCGCTACGGCAACGTGAACTCGACCGAGGTCCCGGGGCGGGACGGCGGCATCACGCGGCTTCCGGGAAGCGGCGGCGCGGCCGACATCATCGCGCTGGCGCGACGCACGGTGATCCTGATGCCGCAGGAGAAGCGGCGGCTGGTTCCGCGCGTGTCGTTCCGCACGTCGCCGGGGCGAGGGGACGGCCCGGGATGGCGCGCGGCGCAGGGCCTTCCGCCGGGCGGGCCCAGCGCCATCGTCACGACGGTCGCGGTCTTCCGCTTCGACGCCGTGATCGAAGAGGCGTTCCTTTCCGAGATCTATCCCGGCCTCTCCGTGGACCACGCCCTCGTGGGCATGAGCTGGGAGCCGCGCATCCAGCAGCCGATCGGCCTCACGCCGCCGTTCACGGACGAGGAGATCGGCGCGCTCCGAGCCATCGACCCCGAGGGGTTCTGGACCGGCACGCGCGCCTAGCGCGCTGGACACCGAAGCTCCTTCCCCACTATTCTCCGCCTCATCGGGCCACACACATCACGAGGAGGGGTCAATGATGCGAACGGTCGCACTCGCAGTGCTTGCGCTCGCCCTGGCCGCGGGCGTCGCGTCCGCGGCGCCGGTCGGCGTCGGCGTCGGAGCCTTCGGGGGTCTCAGCTACCCCATTCTCCAGGACGACGTGGGGAACGGCTCCGTGTACGGACTCCGCGTACCCGTCCGACTCCTGCCCATGATCACGGTCGAGCCCTACTGGCTCACCGGCAAGATGGACGACGCCACGGAGACGATCGGCGGCGTGGAGTACACGCGCGACGGCTTCGACAACAAGGGATTCGGCGCGAACGCCATCCTGGGCCGCGTGGGCGGGGCGGGCTTCCACTTCTATCCCTTCGGCGGGATCGGCTCGCACAAGCTGACGCGCGCCGGAACGCCCGAGATCAAGGAGACGGCCTACAACTTCGGGCTGGGATTCGGGATCTCGCCGACGCCCAAGGTGTCGCTCCAGATCCGCGGCGAAGTGAACATGATCAAGACCGGCGACACGTCGCGCAAGTTCGGGAACGCGACCGTCGGCTTGAACTACGACCTCTTACCCTGACGGGAGGCGCGCGATGAAGAATCTGCGATGGATTCTGCCCTGCTTGGCGCTCGTGCTCTTCGCGCCGGGCTGCATTCTGACGTCGGGCCAGTTCACGCTCGACTTCGATCTGCCGGACGTCACCGCCACCAGCGCGACGGGAATCGTGGGCGAGCAGATCGACCTGAACGATGAGAGCGACTACAAGGACCACAAGGACAACGTCAAGGACATCTCCGACTTCGCGGTCCTCGGCACGTTCCACAACACGGGCCTGACGGACGTGGACATCGAGGTCTACATGACCCGCGACCTCACGACGCTGACCGACGCCGCCACGATCCGGTCGACGGGCATCAAGCTCTGGGGCCCCTTCCAGGTCCCGGCCGGCGGCACGAAGACGATCGACTGGGATGCCTCGGCGGCGCTCTTCACGGCGGCCGGCAAGGCCGCGGTGCTCCAGGAGGCCAAGGGCGACGGCAACTTCACGCTCTACGCCGTCGGCTCCGCGGGCACCTACCAGTTCGACGTGGAAAACGGAAAGCTGGTGCTGGTGATCGACGTCGGAATCTGAGCTGAATCCAGGGACGTTCGGATGGACCGGCGGGCTCCGATCTGGAGCCCGCCTTCGTTTTGCTCTACACTCCGGGCACTCCCCGCGAGAAACCGCCTGAACCGGAGGTCCCCATGGTCGTAGCGCGCCCCGCTCCGCGCTGGTATCGGTTCGCTTTGGGCTCCCTGATCGCATTGGCCGCCGTGCCATGCGCCGGCTCGCCCGCGTGGGACCCCATCGGCCCCCAGGATCTGAAGATCGCCCGGGCGCAAGTGGACAGCACGGCCGACGCCGAGGCGCTCTTCTGGAAGATCCAGGTCGAGGACGCATGGACCGGTTCGTCGCTCTACTCCGATTATTTCCAGTACATACGGATCCAGGTCTTCAACGAACGGGGGGCTGCCGCCCACAACCAGGTCGCCGTTCCCTACGACAGCAAGACCAAGATCCTCGACCTCCAGGCCCGGGTGGTCGGTCCGAACGGCATCGTGAAGGAGATCGCGAAGAGCGCGGTGTTCGAGCGCACCCTGCTCAAGGCCGGCGGCCGCAAGATCAAGGAGAAGTCGTTCGCCGTCCCCGATCTCAAGCCCGGCTCGATCCTGGAATACCGCTGGACCCAGCGGCGGTACGACCGGCTCGCGAACTACCTTCAGGTCGATCTGCAGCGTGGAATTCCGGTCCGTTCCCTGGAGTTGCGCATGAAGCCGCTCGAGATTCCCGGGTCGGACTTGCAGTTCCGGATCAGCTCGTTCCACGGGCCGACCCCCTCCTTCGATGACGCCCCGGGCGGATTCCACGTGGCCGAGTTCCGGAACGTCGAAGCGTTCCACTCCGAACCGCGAATGCCGCCGGAGAACGCCGTGCGCCACTGGATCCTGCTTCAATACCGATCGGGGATCGAGCCACCGCCGACGGAAGCCTGGAAGCGTTACGCCAAGACAGCCTGTGAGTCCTGGGGCCCGCGCCTGCGCTCCGACGGAGCCGTCAAGAAGGCGGCCGCCGATGCGGTTGCGGGCGCATCCTCCGAACCGGAGAAGATCCGCAGGCTCGCGGCGTTCTGCCGGTCGCATGTCCGGAACATCGAGGAGGACGCGGTCGGAGCTCCGCCTGTGCCGGACGACGCCAAAAAGAACGATAGCCCCGGCGAAACGTTGAAGAGCGGCGCCGGCGGCTCGTTTGACATCCAGTGCCTCCTTGCCGCCATGGCAACGACGGCCGGCCTGCAGGCGCGCATCGCCCTCCTTCCCGACCCGGACGAGGGCGCCTTCCAGCCTGAGTCGTTCACCCCGTACTTCTGGACCGAGAGCTGCGTCGCTGTTTGGGTCGACGGGGCCTGGACCTTCTTGAATCCGGCGGAGCGATACACGCGGGAGTGTGCCCTGCCCGCGCGCCAGGAGGGTCGCCAGGCTCTTCTCTTGGACGCCGACAACCCGCGCTTCCTTCCCACCCCGGTGTCCCCGCCGCTGGACTCCCAGGGTCGCCGACGCGGAGTCTTCCAGCTCGGCCCGGACGGAGCGCTGGAAGGTGACGTCACGATCCAGTACTCGGGGCACTGGGGCGAGGAGATGAAGGAGGAGGCGGACGACGTGTCGGCGGAGCAGCGGGAGAAGAACTACCGCGAACAGCTCCGCTCGCGCATGAGCGCGGCCGAGGTGAGTGCCCTCCGCTTCGATCATGCTTTGGATGCCGACGGCCCGTACACCGTCTCGTATCACGTACGCGTGCCGGACTACGCCACGCGCGTCGGCAAGCGGCTCATCTTCGACCCCGCCATTTTTGAGACCGGCCGGACGCCCGAGTTCCGGTCCGCCGTCCGCCGCTTCCCAGTCTCGTTTCCGTATTCCTGGTCTGAAGACGATTCGATCGTGGTCCGTCTCCCGGCCGGATTCAGCGCCGAAGGATTGCCCCAGCTGGCTCCTCTCACGTTCCCGAACCTCGGAGGGTACGACGGTCTGCTCGCGACCTCGATGGACGGAACCTCGCTCCTGTTCCGGCGGCGGTTCGAGTTCGGCCGGAACGGAACGCTGGACTTCCCCGCTTCGGAATACCCGACGCTGAAGAAAGCCTTCGACACGATCGCGGAGCGGGATGCGATGGCGGTCAGCCTGACCACGGCGTCCGCGGCGGAGGGGCGATGACCGGTCGGGACCGCCGGTGGACGCTGGGGCGCGCGTGCACGGCCGTTGTCGCCTTGACCCTGGCCACCGGCGCCCACGCGGGGCATGCCCCCGAGTGGCTCGAGCGGGCGGCGGCGGTATCCGTGCCTCCAGCCGACGCGCACGCGGCGGCGGTGAACCTTCTAGACGAGCAGGCCGTCGTGCTCGACGACAACGGCACGGCCCATCTCGTGCGGCGAAAGGCGGTGCGGGTCCTGTCCGCGGAGGGCCGGTCCGCAGCGATCGCCTGGATCCCTTACGAGACGAGCAGCGCCAAGGTGAACGATATTCAGGCCTGGATTCTTCGGCCCGGTGGCCATGCCCAGGAGATGGGCTCGGATCGGAACCTCGACATGGCTCTGGTCAATGGAGACGTGTTCAACGAGGCACGGATTCGGTCCATCGTCGCCACGGACCAGATCCAGGTCGGCGAGACCTTCGGCTGGGAGTGCCGGCTGGACCAGCGCTCCATGCTTCGCGAATTCGAGTGGTCCTTCCAGGATGCTCTCCCCAGCCTCTGCTCGCGGCTCACGATCGACGCGCCGTCCTCCTGGACCGTGAAGGCCGTCGCTTTCAACCACGCCCCGATCGAGCCCTTGAAGCGCGGAACGGCGTGGACCTGGGAGCTTCGGGATTTGCCCGGTATCCCGGACGAGCCGATGCGGCCGCCGATCACCTCGCTGATCCCGCGGCTGGCAGTCAGCGCGATCTCGCCCTCCCGCGGCGTGCCATCGGCCGCGTTCGAGCAGTGGGACTCATTGGCAGCCTGGCTGAGCGACCTCGCTGCCGTTCCGTCGCGGCCTGACGCGGCCGTCACGGCCAAGGCCCACGCCCTGACCGGCTCGCTGCGCGCGCGTGACGAGAAGGTGCGAGCCGTGGCGCGGTTCATTCAGGGGATCCCGTACGCTTCCATTCAGATGGGCAACGGGCGCGGAGGCGGGTACCAGCCGCACCCTTCGGGGGAAGTGCTGACACGCTACTATGGGGACTGCAAGGACAAGGCGAACCTCATGTGTTGCATGCTCCGAAGCCTCGGGATTCCGGCGTACCTCGTCGCGGTCTATTCCAGCGACCGCGCGTATGTCCGCGAGGATTGGCCCGCGGCACAGCAGTTCAATCACTGCATCGTGGCGGTCGCGGCCGACTCCCTGAGAGGGCCGATCGTCGATCACCCGAGGCTGGGACAGCTGCTCCTGTTCGACCCCACCGACACGAACACCCCCCTGGGAGATCTTCCCATCGAGGAGCAGGGCGGCGCAGGGATTCTGATGGTTCGCGAGCCTGGAGCCCTGATTCGACTCCCCATCCTGCCGGCCGAGCGAAACCGCATGGAGCGGACCAACGAGGTCACGCTGACTCCGGACGGATCGATCCACGGAACGATACGGGAGCGTTCCTGGGGAAGCGTCGCCACGCTGGAGCGGAGCTTCTTTCAATCGCTGTCGGCGGCCCCCTATCGCGATCGCGTGCAGGCGTGGGTCGCCCTTTCGGCCCCGCGCGCCGTGGTGAGCGGCCTCAGGGCCGAGCCGATGGATTCAACGGGAGCCTTCGAGCTGAATCTGGAGTACGCGGCCGAGCGATACGCCCAGGCGATGGACCGGCTGCTGCTCCTCCGGCCCACCTTCGTGGAGCGATGGGAAGAGGTCCCGTCGTCGGACACGCCGCGCACGACGCCGGTCGACATCGAAGAGCAGACGTGCCGGGAGTTGACCAAGGTTCACCTGCCCGCGGGGGTGACCGTGGACGAGGTTCCGGAGGCAGTCCACCTGGAGACCTCGTTCGGCTCCTATCGCTGGGAGGTCGAGTCGAACGCACCGGCGGGCGAGATACGGGTTCGCAGGGAGATCCGGATGCATCGCGCCACCCTGGCGCCGGATCAATACCCTGCGGTTCGGTCGTTCTATGAGCGCGTTCGGGCGGCCGAGCAGGCGCGAATCGTCCTGGCGAAGACGGGCGGGTAGGTTAGAGTCACACGAAATCAGTGGCGAAGGTACGTGGTGGCTTCCTACGGCACCAGCACTCCCGTCCCGTTCAGGCCGTCGCTCTTCAGCAGCGCGAGCCCGCGGTTCGCTTCTTCCAGCCGAAATGTCGTTACGCGCGGCCGGATCGGGATGGCCGCCGCCTCGCGCAGCAGCGCCTCCCCGTCGGCGCGGGTGTTGGCGGTGACGCTCCGGACATTTCGCTCGTAGAAGAGCTCCCGTTCGTAGTTCAGGGGCGGGATGTCGCTCAGCCAGATCCCCGCGATCGCCAGCGTCCCGCCTTTCTGGATCGACCGGAGCGCGACCGGGACGATCTCCCCCGCCGGTGCGAAGAGGATTCCGCCGTCCACGCGGACCGGCAGGGCGTCGGTCGCGCCCCCCACCCATGCGGCGCCCATCGCGCGCGCCAGCGCCTGGTGCTTCTCCCCGCGCGTGGCGACGTAGACCTGAATGCCGCGCGCCCGCGCCACCTGGATCGTCACGTGCGCGCTCGAGCCGAAGCCCCACAACCCCAGCGTTCCGCCCGGCGGCGCCTCGCTCCGCTCCAGCGCGCGGTAGCCGATGATGCCGGCGCAGAGGAGCGGGGTCGCCTCGGCGTCGCCGAACACGTCGGGGATCGCGTAGGCGAAGTCCTCGGGCACGACGGCGTATTCGGCATAGCCTCCGTCGGAGTGGTAGCCGGTGAAGCGGGAGGATTCGCAGAGATTCTCGCGGCCGGAACGGCAGTAGACGCAGATGCCGCACGTATGCCGAAGCCAGGCGATCCCGATCCGGTCGCCCTCGCGGAACCGCGCGGCCCCCGGGGCGGCCCGCTCCACGACCCCCACGACCTGGTGCCCCGGGATCAGCGGCAGCTTGCGCGGGGGGAGATCCCCCTCGATCACGTGCAGGTCGGTGCGGCAGAGCCCGCAGGCGCGGACCCGGACGCGCACCTCGCCGGGGCCCGGTTCCGGCACCGGGATGTCGCGCGGGACCAGGGGACCGGAGCCGATCGGCGCCTGTCGCTCCAGCACCATCGCTCGCATGGTCCCACGATACTCCGGGGCGGGTCCGATGGTAAGCTCAGGGCGGCGCGGCTGACCGGGAGGGATATGAAAGCCAAGGTCTTCCAGGAGATCACCGGGCTCACCATCGCGATCGCGTCGGTCGCGGCGGCCATCCTGCTTCGGTCGCTCCTCGACCCGATCCTCGATGACAAGCTCGCCCTCATCACGATCTACGGGGCGGTCGCGATCACGGTCTGGTTCGCGGGACTCCCGTACGCCGTCCTCACGACGCTCGCCGGTTACGTTCTGTCCAACTACCTGTTCATCCAGCCCCGAGGCACGTTCAAGTTCGACGATCCCTCCTCGTGGGTCGGATTCGCCCTCTACCTAATCTCCTGCTCCCTGATCATCCTCTTCGGCGAGCGGGCCCATCGCGCCGAGCGGCGCCGGCACGAGGCCGACCAGCGGCTCCAGCTCGCGCTGGGCGCGGGCCGGATCGGAACCTGGGAATGGGATCTCCGCACGGGAAAGATCCAGGCCTCCCCCGAAGCGCGCCGGATGCTCGGCACGTCGCACTTCGGCAGTCTCGAAGAAGGGCTCTCCACGGTGCATCCCGAGGATCGGCCCGCCCTGGAGGCCGCGCTCGAGCGCGCCATCGTCGACGGAAAGCCCTTCGCCTCCGAGGCCCGCTACCACCGGCCCGACGGCACCGTTCTTCGCCTCGCGGGGCACGGCGTCGTCGAGGTGGACCGCCAGGGGCGCCCCATCCGGATCGTCGCGGCCACGATCGACCAGACCGAGACCTGGCGCGCGGGCGAGTCGCTGCGGCACGAGCGGGAGCTGTTGCGCCGCATCATCGACACCATCCCCGTCATGATCACGATGTTCGACCCCGAGGCCAAGATTCTGCGCCTGAATCCGGAATTCACGCGGGTGGTCGGCTGGTCGACGGAGGAGGCGGCGAGCGTTTCGCTCCTGGAGGAGGTCTATCCCGACCCCGCGTATCGCCGGCAGGTGCTGGAGTTCATGGATTCCTGCCGGGAGGGGTGGATGGACGTGCGCATGCGCGCGCGCGACGGGCGCACGATCGAGACCTCGTGGGCCAACATCCGGCTGAGCGACGACACGCGCGTCGGGATCGGCATCGACATCACCGAGCGGAAGCGGGCCGAGCGGGCCCTGCGCACCCGAAACCGGCGCCTTCGCCTGCTTTTCGAGGCCGCGGCGGTCACGCTCACCAGCGACGACCCCGACGCGATGCTCCACGCGCTCTTCGCGAAGATCCGCCCCGAGCTGGGCCTGGACGGCTACTGGAACTACATGCTGGACGAGTCGGGCTCGACCCTTCTGCTCGCCTCCTACGAGGGCGCCCCTCCCGACGTCATGCGCGGAGCGGACCGCCTGTCGCTGGGCGAGGGGGTGAACGGCAGAGTCGCCGTGTCGCGGCATCCCGTCGTGCGGACCCATGTGCAGGACTCGAGCGACGGCGAGGACGGCGTGGCCAAATCGCTGGGACTTCACGCCTTCATCTGCCACCCGCTGGCCGCGGGAGACCGGCTGATCGGCACCCTCACGCTGGCCAGCCGCTCGCGCGATACGTTCGAGCCCGACGAGCTGGAGTTCGCCGAAACAATCTGCCAGCACGTGACCCTCGCCTACGAGCGGATCCGCCACGTGCGCGAGCTCAAGGAGTCGGGGCGCATGAAGGACGAGTTCCTCGCGACCCTGGCGCACGAGCTGCGCAATCCGCTCGCCCCGATCCGCAACGCGGCCCACATCCTGAAGCAGCACGGGCCGCGCGATCCCGAGCTGGTCTGGGCCCGCCAGGTGATCGACCGCCAGGCCGAGCATCTCTCCCGCCTGGTCGACGACCTCCTCGACGTCTCTAGGATCACGCGCGGCAAGATCGAGCTGCGCCGCGAGCGCATCCCGATCACGGTCATCGTGAGCAGCGCGGTCGAGACGGCGCGGCCGCTCATCGAGGGGAACCAGCACGCGCTGACCGTCTCGCTGCCGGGCGAGCCGCTCTTCGTGAACGGAGATCTGACGCGCATGGCGCAGGTGGTGTCGAATCTGCTCACCAACGCGGCGAAGTACACGCCCCCCAGCGGGCGCATCGAGGTGGGCGCGGAGCGGGACGGGGACCAGGCGGTGCTCCGCGTGAAGGACAACGGCGTGGGAATCCCCCGGGAGATGCTGGGGCGCATCTTCGAGATGTTCGCCCAGGTCGATTCTTCCCTGGAGCGCACGGCGGGCGGCCTGGGCATCGGACTCACGCTGGCGCGAACGCTGGTGGAGCTGCATGGCGGCTCGATCGAAGCCCGAAGCGACGGGGCCGGGCGAGGCAGCGAGTTCCTGGTGCGCCTGCCGCTGGCGACAACGGAGCCTTCGGCGCTCCCGCCGCAGGCCGCGGCGGAGGGTCCGGGCGCGCGCGACGCCAAGGCGCGCATCCTGGTGGTGGATGACAACGTGGACGCTGCCGACAGCCTGGGGCGCCTGCTCACCCTGGACGGCTACGACGTGCGGATCGCGAACGGCGGGATGGAGGCGCTGCACGACGCCGAGGCGTTCCGCCCCGAGGTGATCCTCCTCGACATCGGCCTGCCGATGATGAACGGGTACGACGTGGCGCGCCGGCTGCGGAAGGAGCCGTGGGGCGCCGACATCCGGCTCGTGGCGCTGACCGGCTGGGGGCAGGACGAGGATCGCCGCCGCTCGAAGGAGGCGGGCTTCGACGAGCACGTGGTGAAGCCGATCGATCCCGCGTCCCTGCGGGCGCTGCTGCGGCGGATCCGCGGCACGCGGGTGGGCTCGACGTAGAAGACGTCAGCCACCGGCGCGGGAGTCTTCGGCGCCGGCCTCTCTACACCGGCGCGCGGACCCCGAGCGCGCGCATCATCCCGCTCGCCTTGACGAGCGTCTCCTCGTACTCCCCCTCGGGCGTCGAGTCGGCCACGATGCCGCCCCCCACGTGGAACGATGCCGCGCCCCCGCCCGCCACGATCGTGCGGATCGCGATGTTCCAATCGCAGTCGCCGCGGACGTCCCAGTAGCCGAGCGCGCCCGTGTAGATGCCGCGCCGCACCGGCTCCAGCCGGTCGATGATCTGAACGCTCCGGATCTTGGGGGTGCCGGTGATCGAGCCCCCCGGGAAGAGGGCGCGCAGGATGTCGACCGGCGTCGCGTCCTCGCGCAGGTCGCCCACGACGCGCGACTCGAAATGATGGACGTTGGAGTGGCTCGCGATCTCGCACAGCGCGGGCACGGCGACGCTGCCGATGGCGCAGACGCGCCCCAGGTCGTTCCGCTCCAGGTCCACGATCATGACGTTCTCGGCGCGGTCCTTGTCGCTGTGGATCAGCTCGAGCCGCAGCGCGGCGTCCTCCTCCGGCGTCGCCCCGCGGGGGCGCGTCCCCTTGATCGGCCAGGTCTCGATGCGGCGGCCCTGAACCCGGAAGAAGCGCTCGGGGGACGACGAGGCAACCCCTCCATTCTCGAGCGACAGGAAAGCCAGGAAGGGCGCCGGCGCGGCCGCGCGCAGCGATCGGTAGAGCGCTGCCGGCCGCGATGGGGTGTCCACCAGGAAGCGCTGCGACAGGTTGACCTGGTAGATGTCGCCCGCCGCGATGTGCTCGAGCGCCACCTCGACCATGCGGCCGTAGGACTCGCGCGTGAAGTTGGAGCGGACCGCTCCCGCGCGTACCACGGACTCCGAGCCGGGGACGTCCCCCGCGCCTCCGGCGGCCACGCGCGACCACTGCGTTTCGAGAAACTCCCCCGCCCGGCGGTCCCGCCGCCGTGGGTCGCTCTCCGCGAGCCCGGTCGAGACGCACCATCCCTCCCCGGTCGAGCGGCGCCAGGCCCAGACGCAGTCGTAGAAGCCGAGCGAGAGGTCGGGGACCGGGCGCTCGCGCCGGGCGCGCGCGGGGTAGCGCTCGATCCAGTCCTTGAAGTCGTAGGCGATCGCCCCCGCGAGCCCGGAGAGAAACGGGGCGGGCGGCGCGTTCTCGATCTCCGCGCGACAGGGCCACGCCGCCGCGAGCGCCTCGAGGGGTAGACCGGGCCTCCGCGCGCGGTGCCCCTCGCGTACCTCCCAGAGCGCGCCCTCGGCGACCTCGAGGCGCCACGGGGGGTCGAACGCGAGCAGGGTCCACTCCGAGGCCGCGCCCGTAGCACCGCCGCTCTCGAACAGGACCGTGTGCGGCGCGTCCTCGACGGCCGCGAGCGCGCGGAGCGGCGTGAGCCACTCGGGCAGCGCGCGGACGCACGCCCCGGCGCGAAGCGCCGGAATCCCCAGGAGCGCCGAGTCAGTACCCATAGTCCACCGGCTCGGCGAAGCGGTGCTCCAGCGGGATCAGCGAGTGGATCCGTTCGTTCCCGACCCGCGCCACGTAGGCCGCGAGATCGGCGGGGCCGTCCACCCATTCCGCGCGCCAGGCCGCAAACCCCTCGGCCGTCCGGGTCCGCGCGTGGTAGTCGGCATAGGCCTCGTGGTCGCGGCGGTAGTAGCCCTGGACCGGGGACGGGTGGGCGCCCCAGCGCGCCTCGCATACGGCCGCGACCAGGAGCCCGGGAACGACGACCCGGTTGGGGTCGCTCCGGATCCGCTCGGGGCTCACGATCTCCTCGGCCGTGACGATCACGGCGCGGGATGCGCGCGCGGCGTCGGGCGTGATGCCGAGACTCCCCCACATCACCGCGTTCCCGTGCGGGTCGGCGCGCTGGGCGTGGACGATGGTGACGTCGGGAGCGAGCGGGCGGACCGCGAGCACCGGCCCTCCGTTCACGGGGTCCTCCACGCGCCGGAGCCAGGGGTTGCGGTCCAGCCAGTCCGCGCCCAGCGCGCTGCGCGTCGGAAGGAACGGCGCGCCGATCGCCGCGGCGTGGAGCGCCAGGGCCAGCGTGAAGTTCGAGAAATCGACGACCTCGAGGGGGCGCGGCTCCCCGCGCTCGGCGGCGCGCCGGAACGCGTAGGCCGAGCCCATCATGACGTTGCCCACCCACGCGGCCACCACGCGCCGCGCGAGCCCCGCCCCGATCAATTGGTCGAAGCAGATGTCGGAAACCGGCCCGACCAGCGTCAGGTCGCCGATCCCCGCGCGGATCAGCTCGCGCGTCGCGGCGAAGGGGATCATCTGCTCGAGGCAGGTTCCGAGGGCCACGGTGGCGCCGGGGGGAACGAAGCGGCGCACCGCCTCCCCGAGCGGCAGGACCTTGTCGGCGGCGGCGTAGTGCCCCGGCGTCCCCTCGCGCAGGGCGGGGCGCCACGGGGCGAGATCGTCCATGCGGACCTGGGGCTCGCGCGGGGTGCGCCGGTCGCCGGTGTTGTCGCGCGGGGTCATGGGCGCGAAGCCTACCCGGTGTGCTAGGCTCCATCCATTGGAAACGAAGCAGCAGGACCGACGACCCATGCCCCGTCTCCGGAACGCGTCGCGCCCCATGCTCCGCTGGATCGATACGGTGCTCCCGCGCCGCGCGCTGTTCGACAAGGACCGGCGGCTCCTCCATCTGTTCCTGGGACGGCTCCTCGCCTCGACCGGCTTCTCCGTCGTCATCCCCTTCCTCGCCCTCTACCTCCACGGCACGCGTGGCGTGTCGATGAGCGCCGTGGGATCGCTCTTCTTCTTCGGCGCGCTCTGCGGGGTCGCGGGGCAGGTCGTGGGCGGCGAATGGAGCGACCGGAGCGGACGGAAGCGCGTCCTGGTCACCTGTCAGATCATTCGGTCGGTCACGTTCGCGGGGCTCGGCTATGCCGTGACGGTGCATGCCTCCATCGTCGCCTTCGCGCTCCTCACGGGCTTGAGCGCGTTCGCGGGGCGGATGTTCGAGCCCCCCTCGGGCGCGATGATCGCCGACATCACGACCGGCGAGCGCCGCGTGGAGGCGTACGGCGTGCTCCGGATCGGCGGCAACCTGGGCTGGGCGATCGGCCCCGCGCTCGGGGGCTTCCTCGCCGCGCTCTCCTACGCCTCGCTCTTCTACGTGGCCTCCGGCGTCCTCCTTCTGGCCGGGATCCTGATCGCGATCCTGGTCGAAGAGACGCATCCCCGGCGCCGGCGCCGCGCCGAGGAGACCGCGGGCCCGGAGCGCGTCGCGATCCCGCCGGTCGGACCGGTCGGCGCCGGGCGCGGCATCTCGATCGCGGGGACGCTCGCCGTGCTGCGCGACGCCCTCTTCCTGCGCTACTGCATCGTCACGCTCCTTCTCTTCACCGTCATGGGACAGCTCATGGCGACCTTCTCGGTCTACGCCGTCGACTGGGCGGGGCGGTCGAAGGTGGAGCTGGGAGCGATCTACACGCTGAACGGGATCATGGTCGTGCTGCTGCAGTTCCCCGTCACGCGCATCCTGGCGCCGCTACGGATGACCTCGGCGCTCATCGTGGGCTGCCTGCTCTACTCGGTCGGGTATGGCATGATGGGCTGGGGATCGAGTTTCGCGCTCCTGCTCGCGGGCATGTTCGTGGTGACCGCGGGGGAGATCACCTGCTCGCCGGCCTCGATGAACCTGGTCGCGAACTTCTCCCCCGAAGACCGGCGCGGGCGCTACATGGGCGTGTACGGGATCTTCAACTCGTTCGGATGGTCGATCGGCCCTTTGGTGGGCGGTGTGCTGCTCGACCTGGCGACCGGAAGACCGCAGCTCCTCTGGAGCGCGATCGCGAGCCTGACCGTGCTGGCCGCGATCGGCTACGCCGATCTCCGGCGCCGCATCGATCCCGCCCTGGACCAGAGTCCCGAAGCGGCGACGGCACGACCAGCCGTCGCCTGATGACCCGGCGCCCGCAGGGTGCCGGAAAGGAGGACTGGATGAGCCCCGCCGTCGCGGAACACAAGTTCGAGTGCCACCTCACCTGGACCGGGGCCGCCAAGGGTCCCACCGAGGACTACGCCACCTACTCGCGCGAGCAGCGCGTCGAGTTCCCGGGCAAGCCGCCGATCATGATGACGTCCGCCGCGGTTTTTCGCGGCGATCCCGCGCTCGCCGACCCCGAGGATCTGCTCGTGGCCGCGCTCGCCTCGTGCCACTTCCTCTCCTACGCCGCGCTCTGCGCCCGGAAGGGCGTGCGCGTGACCGCCTACGAGGACGACGCCGTCGGCATCATGACGCGCGGCGCGACGACGTTCCATTTCACCGACGTGCTCCTCCGCCCGCGCGTCACGATCGCATCCGACTCCGACGCCGCGCTCGCGCGCGATCTCCATCACCGCGCGCACGAGGAGTGCTTCATCGCCGCCTCCGTCAACTTCCCGGTCCGGCACGAGCCGACGATCATCGTGGCGGCGCCGGTGTGACCACGCTTCGCCCGCTCACGTCTCCCGAACCGGATGTGCCGCGCCGCCTGCGCCGGCCGTGGCAGGTCTACGCCATGGTCATGCTCTGGGCGATCAAGGGCTTCCAGGAGCTTCTGAGCGGCGTGATCGGAACGTCCTTCTTCGTGGCGGCCCAGGCCGCGGAGGGGAGGCTCGCGGGGTACGCCCTGCAGACCGCCTTCCAGAGCATCTTCTTCTCGACGCTGCTCGCGGCGGGATCGTTCTACGTGATGGCGGGGATCTGGCTGGGGAAGCGCTCGGCGCGCCCCTGGGGCATCGGCGTCGCGCTCGCGAGCGAGCTGACGCTGCTCGCCTTCCTGATCACGCGACCGCCCGAGTTCGGGGGAACGGTTCCGCTCGTGCGCACGGTGATCACGGGGAGCTTCGTCAATCTGGGGATCGTGGGGTTCCTGCTCTTCGACGGGCGGCTCACGGCGTTCCTGGGAAGCCCGCCGCTCACCGGCTGGTGGTCGCCGAGGCGGTAAACCGCGCCCCGTCGGGACGCGCGCGGCTCAACCCAGCGTGTAGCCGCCGTCCACGATGATCGTCTGCCCCGTCACCCATGACGCCTTGTCGGTGCACAGGAACGCAACCATGTTGGCCACTTCCTTGGGCGTTCCCACGCGGCCGAACGGCGTACGGCGCGTGGATTCGCGGATGATCTCCTCGTAGCTGGGGAAGATCTTGAGGGAGTCGGTGTCGATGAACCCGCCCGAGACGGCGTTCACGTTGATCTTCTTCGGCGCCAGCTCGTAGGCCAGGTAGCGCACCAGGGTCTCGATCGCGGCCTTGGAGACGCCGATCGACGCGTAGCCGGGGATGTAGCGATGGCTGCCGAGCGACGTGAGCGCGACGATCTTCCCGCCCTCGCGCATCATCTTCACGGCCTGCTGCGCCGAGAAGAGGAGCGCCTTGGCGTTCGTGTTCATCGCGATGTCCCACATCTTGTCGTCCACGTCGAGGACGTTGCCGAAGTGGCCGAGCGCGGCGTTCGAGACGAGAATGTCGAGGGTGCCGAACTCCGCCTTCAGCTGCTCGAACATGGAAGGGATCTGCTCTTCGTTCCCGATGTTCGCCCGCAGCGCCAGCGCGCGGACGCCTCGCGATTCGATCTCCGCCGTCGTGGCCTTCGCCGACTCCCGGCTGCGGAAGAAGTTGATCGCGACATCGGCGCCCATGTCGGCCAGGTCCAGCGCGACCGCTTTCCCGATGCCGCGCGTCCCGCCCGTGACCAACGCCTTCTTCCCGGTCAGCTCGCCCATGGCCCCTCCTGTAACTCCTTGAATGGGCGCAGATTCTGTTCGGCGAAGCGGGGAATGTCAAGCAAAAGCCCGGGGAGGCGCCCGGAACGGGAATGCCGTCGCGGCTCAGCGGAATTTCTTGCGGTAGGCCTCGATGATCTCGGCGCGACGCGGGTTCGGCCGTCCGCTCTTGGGGAGGCGCTTCAGCGCCTGGACCGAGAGACGGATCTGCTCCACGTAGGTCCGGCAGGCCGAACACCGGTCCATGTGCTCGAGGAACTCCCGGCGGGCGCTTTCCTCGAGGGTCTCGTCGAGCGCTTCCGCGACGACGTCGAGCGCCTCCTTGCAGTTCATCGAGTCTCCTGGACCGGGGTCTCTGCGGTGGACGGGCGCGTACCTTCGCGGAGATACAGGTCGAGCGCGCGACGGATGCGCGCGCGGCCGCGGTGAAGGAGCACCCTCATGTTGGTCTCGGTCAGGTCCAGGATATTACAGATTTCCGAGGGGGACACGTCCTCGACGTCGCGCAGCAGCACCACCTGCCGCTGCGCCTCCGGAAGCCCGTCCAGGGCCGCGCGCACGATCTCCAGCGCTTCCAGCCCCTGCACGACCTGCTCGGGAGTGTCGAGGGTCCAGGGCTCGGGCGCGGCCTCCCATAACCCGACCCGTCCCCGTCCCAGGTCCCATTCCTCGCGATCCGGGGCCGCGCCGTTCGCCGGCGCGACGCCGGCGCGGCGGGCTTCGCGCGAGGCGAGGGTCCGGGCGCGGCGAATCAGGATGCTGAAGATCCAGGTGCGGAGGGACGACCGTCCTTCGAACCCGTCCAGGCCGCGGATCACGCCCAGCCAGGTCTCCTGGACGATGTCCTCGGCGAGCGCGGGGGAGGACGTGAAGGTGGCGGCCAGCGCCTGGAGCCTGCAGTTCAGGCCGTCGACGAGCGCCGTGAACGCCGCTTCGTCTCCCGCCCGAAGCTTCACGAGGAGGGCGCCTTCCGGACCGGGAACGTCCGGCAGGACCGGGTTTCCTTCCATCCGCTTCATACCCCGAAAAGTGTACTCCCGCTGCCCGGCCCGAAGAACGGCGGCGCTGTAATGAACGAAGCCGGGCCGGGACTAATACGCAGATGGCCGCGGCGCATGACCGGGGTTTTCGTCATCGAACGCGCCTCCACGTCGTTTCATTCAGGCATCGCTGAGGAGGTTTTCACCATGTCCCCCAGACTTCGTTCTTGGATCGCGGTGTCCGTGGCGCTGGCCGGCCTGTACCTGGTCGTCAGAGCGCCGCAGGCCGCGGAGAGCCGAAAGCGGCCGAAATCCCACCTGCCCGGCGCAGGCTTCGACCAGATCATCCGCCAGCACGCGAACACGATGCTCGACGAGGGGCGGCAGACCTTCCGCTATGACACCTTCGGCGACGAGGCGTTCTGGGGCGGCACCCTTCGCCTGCACGAGGCGATCGAGGGGGCCGCTCTGGGCGGCGTGGGTCCGGGGGTCAGCCCCCGCACGGCGCTCGAGGTCGGCCTCAAGGTCGACGCGGACGCGCTCGCTCCGGCGGTCCGCGACGCGATCGAAGGGGGGCAGGTCAATCTGGACGACCCCGCCGTCACCGTGGAGCTGCTCCGCGAGAACGCGGTGGTCGGCGTCACCGGAACCGTGGGCGGCGACGGACGGCTCCAGACGATGGGCATCCAGTGCGCCTTCTGCCATTCGACCGTGGACAACTCCCTGGCGCCCGGCATCGGGCACCGCCTGGACGGATGGGCGAACCGCGATCTGGACGTGGGGAAGATCGTGTCACTGGCTCCGAATCTGCAGCCGCTCGCGGATCTCCTGGGCACCGACGTGGCGACGGTGCGTCGCGTTCTTCTCTCCTGGGGGCCCGGCAAGTTCGACGCGGAGCTGATCCTGGACGGCAAGGCGTTCCAGCCCGACGGCCGCTCCGCGGCCACGCTCATCCCCCCCGCGTTCGGGCTGGCCGGGGTGAACCTGCACACCTGGACCGGCTGGGGCTCGGTGCCGCACTGGAACGCGTTCGTCGCGAATCTGGAGATGCATGGATCGGGGACCTTCTTCGACCCGCGGCTGGACGACGCATCCCAGTTCCCGATCGCCGCCGCGCATCACTTCGGCCACGTCACGACGACGGACGACCGGATCACCCCCAAGCTGCCGGCGCTGCATTACTACCAGCTCTCGATCCCGGCGCCGAAGCCGCCGCCGGGCAGCTATGACGAGGCCGCGGCGGAGCGGGGCGACGTTCTCTTCACGGGGAAAGCCAAGTGCGCGACCTGTCACACCGACGAGCTCTACACCGAACCGGGATGGAACATGCATCGCGGGGAAGAGATCGGGATCGACAATTTCCAGGCCGACCGCGCTCCCGATCACCGGTATCGCACGTCGCCGCTGAAGGGACTCTGGACGCACCAGAAAGGGGGCTTCTTCCACGACGGCCGCTTCCCGACCCTTCTCGCGGTGGTGAACCACTACAACACCTTCTTCGGGCTGGGGCTCAGCGAATCGGAAAAGAGCGACCTGGTGGAATACCTGAAATCGCTGAGCGACGACGTGCCGCCGACGATGCTGGCCAACGCGACCCCCGCGATGGAGGCCCCGTCGTCCGCCTCCCCGGCTGCGTCGCGATGGAAGCTGATCACGACCCCCACGCCGACCCGCCGCGGCGAGGCGTTTCGGATTCAGCTGGCCGGAGCGACGGCGGCGACGACGCCCTCCGACCTGGTTGTGCGGATCTTCGACGTGCAGGGGCGCGCGGTGGCCCGCTTCGATCGGGAGCGGCTGGAGTTCGCCAGGGAGGGAGCGTCGCTGCGCTGGGATGGAACCGACCGGACGGGCAGGACGGTCGCGGCGGGCGTCTACTTCGTTCGCGCGGAGGCGCCCTCCGCGTCGTATCGGGAACAGAGCAAGGTCGTGATGCGCTGAGCCCGAAGAATCCCGTTGATCCCGACGGCCGCCTCCCGTAGGTTTGCCGACTCAAACTGAAGTTGGCATACACAAACAGGAGGCGGCCATGGCGTCCGCGAGGGTTCGACAGCGACCGGGCTTGTCGGTCAGCAGCGAACACTACCTTCGAACGATCCTCGAGCTCCGCGAGGAGCGCGGCTACGCGCGCGTCGTGGACATCGCCGCGCGCCTGGGGCTCACCAAGGGCTCGGTCTCGGTCGCGCTTACGCACCTGGCCGAGCGCGGCCTCGTGCGCTTCGACGCCGCCCACTTCCCGCTGCTCACCCCGGCGGGCCGGAGAGTCGCCCTCGACGTGCGCGGCCGGTTCCAGATCGTGCTCACGTTTCTCACGGAAGTGCTCGGACTCCCCGCTCCGCTCGCCACCGCCGAGGCCTGCCGCTGGGAGCACGTGGTGAGCCACGACGTGGCCGACCGCATCCTCGACTTCATCCGCTTCACCGCCGACACCCACGGCCGGGAGGAGCTCCTGGCGTCCTTCGCCGAATACCGCCGCTCCTGCACCTCGGGGGACTCGTGCTCCACCTGCTCGGTGCACGGCCCCCTTCGACTCTATTGCGCCCATGAAGCGGACGATCGTCACCAAGGGGGAACGAGTGCCTCGAAGGAATGAGTGGGTGCCGCGCCGGGTTGTCGCCACGGTGTTCGTACTGGCCCTGGTCTCGATGCTGCTTCCTCGATCGGCCCGTGCCGATCGCAAGTACTTCGTCGAGACCTACACGCCCTATCTGGCGCCCGCCGGCGAGCTCGAGCTGGAGACGTGGCTCACCTCCCGGTCCGGAAAGGCGGAGGACCAGGGCTCCACGGCGTGGGAGTGGCGGCAGGAATTCGAGTACTCGATCACCAATCGCCTCACGGCGGCGGCCTATCTGAATTTCGATCAGCCTGGCGGTGGTGCCCTCCGCTTCAAGGCGCCGTCGCTGGAATTCATCTACGCCCTGGCCGATCCCGGACGGATCCCGGGACATCCCGCCCTCTACCTCGAGACGACGGAGTCGGGAGAGGAGCTGGAATTGGAACCCAAGCTCCTTCTGGCGCACCGGTCGCGCCGCTTCGTCGGCGCCATGAATCTCGTCGGCGAATTCGAGTTCCGGCACAACGACGAGGAGCTGCTCGAGGACGGCACGGTGATGCGGAAGGCGTGGGCGTGGAGGGTCGTCGGCGGGGCCGCGTACGAGCTCTCCTCACGCGTCTCGGCGGGCGTGGAGGGGCGCTACGTGGCCGAATATCCGAACTTCGGCCCGCGGTCGGGCTCGGCCTTCTCCCTCGGACCCGTGTTCAACGTCCAGGCAGGCGAGGTCCAGATCGGCGTCGGCGTGCTGCGCCAGCTTAGAGGCAGCCCCCACACCTCCGGCGATCTGAACCTCGACGAATTCGAACGCACACAGGTTCGCGCCATCATCGGCGTGGAGCTGTGAGACGAACGCCGCTCGCCCGTTTCGGGATCGGCGCGCCTCTCCTCGCTCTCTTCGCGTGGGGCTGCGCCCATGCGCCGGGAACGCCCCGGGCGAGCGTGGCCGGCGTGGAGGAGAGCTACGGCTGGCACCTCCTGGAGCGCCGCTGCCAGGGATGCCATGCCCTGCCCGACCCTCGAAGACATTCCCGGACGCGCTGGGTCAAAGGGATCGAACAGATGCGCGGGCGGTTCGCGATGCCGGCGTCGGATTGGGACACGCTGCTGGCCATGGTGCCCGCGGATACGGTCTCGGCTGATCCTACTCGGGAAGCGCCCCGCTGACGGCGCGCCGCCACTGCTCCGGCGTGAGCGGGCCGTGGACGGCGACGAAGAGCACCGCCGCACCGTAGACCAGAAGGTCCCAGCGGAACTGCTCGTGCAGATGCGCGAGCCACGCGATCGCGATCGCGAGGAGGAGCCCCGCCGCCCCGAGGCGCAGGGTCCGGGGCTGCAGGAAGAGCAGCGCGCCCGCCGCTTCGACCCCGGCCAGGAGTGCGAGATGAAGGCCGTGTGCGCCCTCGTGGGCCGCGAGGAGCAGCGTGCGAGTGCTCAGGACGAGCAGCGACACGCCGAGCACCCACCAGAGGACCACGAACGACCGGATCAATCCGCGCGAGGGCATGGACGAATACTACACCGCGGACGCGCTCTTGCAACGCGCGGCCGCGCGTGGTACCGCTTCCCCCCGTGGGATTCGTGAAGCTCGTCTTCGGCGTGCTTCTCGCCGGCCTGGGGGCGATCCTCCTGGCCGGCCATCTCGGCTATCTCCCCACCGATACCGGCGGCTGGCTCCTGCGCTACTGGCCCGCCCTCCTCGTGCTGATCGGACTGGCCCTGCTCGCAAGCGCGCTCAAGAACCCGCTCATCGGCTGGGTCGCGACGATCCTCGTGCTCGGGGCCCTGGTCTTCGGCGCCTGGTGGGTCCATCAGCACGGCACCGGCACGCACCCGGAGGCCGCCAAGACCTACGACCTGACCCGGCCCCGGGCCGAGACGCTCACGATCCGCGCGCGCGTGTTCGGCGGATCGCTCTCCCTCGAGTCGAACGCGGCCGCGCGCGCGGGCCGCCTGGACGTCGTCGCCACCGGCGCGGACACCGACGACGCGGACTTCACGTCGTCGGGCGGCGCGGCCATCTTCGACTGGCCGACCGAGGACGCGCGTGTCTACCAGGCGCCGCTCGGCGGCAACGTCCGCGTGCTCGTGCCGCAGCGTTTTCGGGTCCGCCTCCTGGCCAAGAGCCTCTTCTCGCAGGTGCGCGCCGCGCTCGCCCGGCTCCGGCCGGAGCGCTGCGAGGTAGAGGCGATCGCCTCGTCGGTGCGGATCGATGCCACGGGGCCGGCGCGCCCGTCCCTGGTCCTCATCCGCGGAACGCTCGCGAACGTGGAGCTGGACCTTCCCGCGAGCTGCCCGGCACGGCTGGAATTCGACCCGCTCACCTTCCGCACCCTTCCCGACGATTTCATGGAGCACGCGGTGGGGCGATCCAAGGTCAAGATCTGGACGTCGGAGGGAAGCGGCCCCGTGGTACGGGTGCGCGTGGCGGGACCGCTGATCCACCTCAAGGTGAAGCGCGAGCCCGTCCGGGCGCTTTGAGCCAGACCCATCGTGACGATATCCAAGGAGACCTGATGCCCGGCAAAGGCGGCGGCACCGGAATTGCGTTCCCCCTCACCCTGATCACGATCGGCATCGTTCTGCTCCTCAAGGAATTGGGCTATCTGCACGGCAACATCCTCCGCTACTGGCCGGTGCTCCTGATCGTGTGGGGGATCGGAATGATCTGGGCCGCGCGGAA
>DASQJL010000100.1 GCA_035631035.1 Candidatus Binatia bacterium
GGCGCGATCACGGCGGTCACGGCGTTGGACGGCACCTCGGCCAGCAGGGACAGGCCCAGGGCCTGGGCCGCCGCGCGCGTGGCGTCGGCGTTCCGGCGATGGCGCGCGAAGACCTGCTCCCTCCCCTCCTCGGCCATCAGCTTCGCGGCAGCGTTCGCCGCGAGCACGAGGGAGATCGCAGGCGTGAACGGAGTGTCCTTCTCAGCGAGCGCAGTCCGGGCCTTCAATAAATTGAAATAGAAACGCGGCAGCTTCGCCTTCTCCGCCGCGGCCCACGCGCGCGGACTGAAGGCCAGGAACCCCAGCCCGGGCGGGATCATCAGCCCCTTCTGGGAGCCCCAGACGACGCCGTCCAGGTCGGACGCGTCGAAATGCAGGTCGTAGACCCCCCAGGACGTGATCGCATCCACGATGGTAAGGACGCCCTTCGCCCGGGCCGCGCGCGCGATCTCGTGCACGGGGAACAGCGCCCCCGTCGACGTCTCGCTGTGGGTCAAAAAGAGCGCCTTGGCCTTGGGGTGCGCCGCGAGCGCCGACTCGGCTTCCTCGACCGTGGCCACGCGCCCCCACTCCACGCTCACCTTGTGCGCCGCCACTCCGTACGCCTCGCAGATCGAGGCCCACCTCGCGCCGAACTTGCCGCCCTCGACGACGATCGCCTCGTCGCCCGGAGAGAGCACGTTGATGGCGGCCGCTTCCATGGCCCCCGTGCCCGAGCAGGCGAGCGTGATCACCGGCTGCGCCGTGCCGAGGTGCTCGGCCATCAGGCGGGTGGCTTCCATGAAGAGCGTGCGGTACTCGTCGGTGCGGTGGTGGATGATCGGGCGGGCCATGGCTTCCAGCACGACGTGCGGGAGCTCGGTGGGGCCGGGAGTGAAGAGCACGCGCTTCATCACGTCTCCTCGAAACGACGCCGGCGTCCGCGCCGGAGCGCGGACACCGGGATGAGGTTCAGCCGCGCGCGGAAGCGCGTGGCGTCAATGGGCGTAGGTCTGGGCGGCCTTGGGCGCCGGAACCGGGGTCACTTCTTCCGCCGGCCGGGCGACGATGCTTCGGGACTCGCCCGTGTTGAGGGCGATCTCCAGCACCTGATCCATGGTCTCGACCAGCTTGAACTGGACCGCCTGCTTCAGATAATCGGGCAGCTCTTTCAGGTCCTTCTCGTTCTGCTTCGGGATGATGACCGTCTTCACGCCCGCCCGCGCCGCCGCGACGACCTTCTCGTTCAGGCCGCCGATCGGGAGCACGTTGCCGAGCAGCGTGATCTCCCCCGTCATCGCCACGTCCTCGCGCGTCGGGACGCCCGTGAGCGCCGAGACCAGTGCGGTCGCCATGGTGATGCCCGCCGAGGGGCCGTCCTTCGGGATGGCGCCCTCCGGCAGATGCACGTGGACGTCGATCTCCTTATAGAAATTCTTCTCCAGGCCCAGGGACTGGGCGCGGGAACGAATGTACGACAGCGCCGCCTGTCCCGACTCCCGCATCGTTTCGCCCAGCTTTCCCGTCATGCTCAGGGCGCCGCCGCCGGGAAGCACGCTCACCTCGACGGTGAGCACGTCGCCACCGACCTCGGTCCAGGCGAGCCCGGTCGCCACGCCGATGCGCGAGCGCTTCTCGATCTGGCTGTCGAGGAACTTCGGCACGCCCAAGTACGACCCGACGTTCGCGGGGGTGACCCGGAACATGCGGGCCT
>DASQJL010000101.1 GCA_035631035.1 Candidatus Binatia bacterium
GATCGTTCCGATGCGCGCCTCCTCCAGCTTGGGGAGCGCGGCCGCGAGGCGCTCCCGCGCGGCGGGCGGGCGCGAGGCGTCGAGCCGCGCCACCTCGATCGCCGTGCGCAGCCTAAGCTTCAGCTCGCCCGCCGCGGGATCGGTGAAGGTCACGGCCACCATCCGGTCCAGCTCGGTGCGGCCGCCCTCGAGGATCGCGATCATGCGGCGCACCAGCTCGGTGGTCTTGCCGGTGCCGGCAGCCGCTTCGACGACGAGCGTGTCGTCGAGTGCCGTGCGGATGAGGTCGCGCTGGCCCTGATCGGCCAAGGCAGGGCCGATGGGCTGCGGACGGCGGCGCACGGCGGGTCTGGCCGGAGGCTCGGGGGCCGGCGTTGCCGGCGTCGGCTCGATCGGTCCCGGCCTGGCCGCCTGCGGCATCACCGACTCCGCCATCACCGGCTCCGGCACGGTCTCCTCCGCCGGCGCGAACATATCCGGCTCCGTCGCCGCAAAGAGATCGCCCGTCGCCGAGTCGGCCTTCGGTCGCCGCCTCACGGCATGTCCCTCAGCCGCTCCAGATCCTCGAGCCGCTCGCGCGTCTTCCGCGCCGTGCGCACCTCTTCGTTCGGGCCGCAGACCGGCCGGTAGTCGCACCAGCGGCACGCGTCCGGGCGTGGGGCGGCGGGAAGAAAGCCCTGCTCCAGCGCCGTGCCGATCACGCCGATCGCGACTCCCGCCGCGGCGCGATGGTCCTCGTTGAGCGGAATGTCCCGCTCCTCGAACCCGCCGTCGGAGGTGCAGTAGTAGAGACGCCCCGAGAGGACGCGGCCTTGGAGCAGCTCCTCGACGGCGAGCGCGTAGAGGAGCGGCTGGAGCGTCCGTCCGCCCCAGACCACGGCGCCCGCGTCCACGCGCGCCTTTCCGGTCTTGTGGTCGGTGACCCGAAGCGCGCCGTCGGCGCGGCGCTCCACAAGGTCCACCGAGCCGCGCAGGCGGACCCCGTCCAGGATGGTCACGGGATCGGGCACGCTGGAGGCGTCGGCCGTGGGACGGTCGCGATCGGCGAGCCCGAAGGAGAGCTCGAAGCGATGAGGCACCCAGCCCTGGGCGCCCTCGGTGGAGCGCCGCAGCCACTCGCGCAGGTCGGCGCGGATCGCGCCGATGCCGTCCGACCAGACGCGCGGAATGGCGGGCGCGACCTTTTCCTTCCATTCCTCGGCCACGCGGCCGGCGGCCTCCTCGAGAATGCGGTCCGCCTCCTCCAGGTGCCCGGGGTCGAGCGGGAGCTTGCCGCGATCGCGCAGGGCGGTGAGCAGCTCGAACTGGATCTGGTGGAAGAGCGCGCCCCGCGTGAGGGGATCGATCGTCTCGAGCGCCTCCGACTCTTCCCGCGGCTGGATGCGATGCACGGCCTGCAGAAAGAACTGGTAGGGGCAGGAGGCGAAGCGCTCCAGCGCCGTCGGCGAGAAGGAGCGCGCGCCCATGCGGTGGCGCGCGAGCGCTGCGAGCGCGTCGGGATCGGGATCCACCAGGCCGTCGGCATAGCTCCATCTCTTCAGCCAGCGACGTCCTCGGGCGCGGAGCGCGCGGGCCAGGTGGGGATTGGCGGCAAGCAGGTAGTTCGCCGCGCCCGCGTGGGCGTCGCTCCCGGCGTCCTTGAGCCGTCCCAGGACGGCCAGGTCGTACTCGGTGTCGTCGATCGCGCGCGCGGGATTCTCGGGCGCGGGCCATCCCAGCCGCGACGATCCGCCGGTCTCCGCGCGCCCGCGCAGCTCGTCGAATCCGGGGAGACGCCCTTCCATGGCGCGGATCGCCTCGAGGCCGTAGAACGAGGGCACGCGGGCGCGCGCCATCTCCACGTCCACGCGCGGCCAGGAGAGCGCGGCCCGGAGGCCCGCGGCGCCCACCGCCAGGCGAAGCGCGAGCCGGTGCTCCTGGACGCGCGAGTCCTGGGTGGCGAGGAGGTCCGCGCCCAGGGCGCGGCGCGCCTCATCGGGGAGCAGCGGGTCTTCCAGGATGCGTGGCGGAAAGAGCTTCTCGGCCAGCCCGGGCACGAAGACCACGTCGAACCGAAGCCCGCGGGCCATCTCGATCGGGGCCACGAACACGGCGCCCTCGGGGCGGCTCTCCGGAGGCGACGCCAGGTCGCGAAGGCGCGGCGCCAGCACGTGCTGCACGACGACGAGATCCACCGGACCGACCGGCCCCAGCGGCGCGAGCTCGGCCAGGACGCCGAGGACGCCGTGCGGTTGTCGGAGCGCCGCGGTGGTCAGGTCGCGAAGCCGCTCGAGCCAGACCGCCCACGTGGCGCCGGCGGGAAGCTCGGAGAGCCGCGTGATCAGCGGGAGCGCGAAAGCGCGAAGGTGGTCGAGATCCGCGGCGACGCGCTCGAGCCCGGCCGCGCGCGCGTCGTCGCCGTCCAGGTCCTTTCGCCGTAGCGCGATCTCCTCGATCAAGCCGTCGAGGCGCCTCGCCCAGCGGTCGCGCCCGCCGATCACCGCCGCGTCCACGAGCAGTCGCTCCCACCGCCACGGAGCGCGGAGCCCTCCCTCGGAGATTCCGGCGTCCGGGTCGGGCGCGCGGCCTTCGTCGGCGCTCCCGAGCGCGCTCCCCGGCGCCGCCGCGCCGGCCACCGCCGGCGCGAGCTCGTGCTCCGGAGGCGCCCAGGTCTCGTCGGGGGCGCCGCTGGGATCGGGCACCTGGCCCAGGGAGAGATATTCCGCGAACCGCCGCGCGGAGAGTCCTTCCGCCGCGCACGCCAGGAGCGCCAGAAGGGCACGACCGGCTGGATCGGGCCGCAGCGCACCGCGCGCGAAGTGGGCGGGGATCGCGGCACGGCGGAGCGCCTCTTCCAGGTGGGACCGGTAGGAGTTCGGAGAACGGAGAAAAATCGCCATGCGGTCGAACGGGACACCGGCCGATGCTTCTTCCTGGATCCGACGCGCGATCTCGACGCACTCGCGCGCCTCGCCCGGCCAGGAGGCGACCGACACGGTCTCGTCCATGTCGCGCGGATCGGGGCCGGAGTCCTCGAAGAGATGGCGCTTCAGAAGCGCGAGCGAGGTCTCGGCTTCCTTCCCGTCGGGGCAGGTGGCCGAGACGCCGAGCATCGCTTCGAGCCGGGCGATCGCGGCGGCATCGCCGCGCGGAGCGGTCGCCAGGACGCGCGGCGACCGCGCGACGAGGGCTTCGACGAGGTCCCATTCGACCTTCTGCACGGGAGCGAGATCGAGCAGGAGCAGGGGTCGCGGCGCGGGGAACGCCTCGCCCGATTCGATCGCGGCGGCCGCGAGGAGGATCACCTCGGCCCGGTCGGCGAGCCGAAGGTCGCCCATCTCCCGCTCCATCCCTTCGAGGATCGAAGCCAGGTCGGCCGCATCCGGCAGCGCCGCCCGGAGATTGCCGGCGCCGATCCCCGCGCCGCGCAGCTCCTCCAGCGTTCGCACCGCGGCGTGGGGGAATCCAGGGCGGCCGGCGATCTCCGCGAAACGGCCCGCCGACCCGCGCTCCAGCAGCCGGTGGACCGCGCGCGCCACGACCGCGGCCAGGGTCAACGAGGTGGCGGGAGCGGCGCCGCGCCGCGCGAGGGCCGGGGCCGCGAGCTGGAAGGCCAAGCGGTCAAGGGTGGCGCGGCGCAGTCCGAAGCGGGCCCCGTGGTCGGCGGCGTCGACGCGCGCGACCTCGTCGGCCGCATGCCCGTGCGAGGCCAGCAGCAGCGCCTCAGCATCGCGGGGCAGCGAGCCGATCCATTGCCGGGCGGCCGCGAGGCGGGCGGAGGCGTCGGAGGAGACGAGCAGGGCCCTGGGCCCGGCCTCCGGCGGGGCGGTTTGCCTGGGATCACGGATCACGGAGATAACATTCGCACGAGGATGGACCCGATGCCACTCACGTCTGCTCGCAGGGGCCACGTTCTGACGTCCGTCGCGATCGCCGTCGCGCTCGCCTTGCCGCTCTTCTCCGCGCCGGCCGCCGCCGCGCCGGCGCCGCGACCGCTCGCGGTGCGCGCGACGCCGCGCGCGCTGCGCTACGCGCCGAACGAGGTCGTGGTCATCGCCAAGAACGAGGTGCTCGAAACCGGCGCCGGCGCGCGGCCGAAGAGCGCTCGCGCCGCGCTTGCCCGAGCGCTCACGGCTCAGGGGCTGGACCGTTCCCGCCGGGTCGACCGGGACCCGCCGATCGGCGCCGCCCGGTCCGAGCGGGTCTGGGTGCTCTCCAGCCGGGAGCCCGGGTTCGATCCCGTGGCCGCCTCGGAGGCGCTCCGGCGCACGGGCGAGGTGCTTGCCGCCAGCCCGAACTACCGCTTCGGCCTCTTCTTCACCGAGCCGAGCGATGCCTACCTGAGCTACCAGTGGTACGTGGACGATCCGAACGGGGCGAATATCCATCTGCCCAACGCATGGGACACCGCGCGCGGCGACACGTCGGTCACGATCGCGATCATCGACACCGGCGTCGACACCGGGCATCCCGACCTCGCCTCGAAGATCTGGCACAACCGGGGCGAGACTCCCGGCAACGGCATCGATGACGACGGCAACGGGTACGTGGACGACTGGCAGGGGTGGGATTTCGGGGTGGGGGACAACGACCCGAATCCGGAGTACACCTCCGATCCCTCGGGGCTCGACGTGGGATTCCACGGCACGTTCTGCGCCGGGATCGCGGCCGCCGCGACGAACAACGGCGACGGGATCGCCGGAGCGGGGTGGAGCTGCCGCATCATGCCGCTCAAGGTGGCCCATCCCGACAGCGGCATCACGTCGGAGGCGATCGCGGGCGCGTTCGCCTATGCCGTGGACCAGCACGCGTCGGTGATCTCGATGAGCTTCGGAGGACCCGGAGATCCCGGCGTTCCCCAGTTCTTCCAGGCGCTCGTGGACATGGCGGTGTTCGGGGGAGCGGTCTGCGTGGCCGCCGCGGGGAACGACGGCAGCAGCGTGAAGGCCTATCCCGCCGCGTGCGACCGGGTGCTCGCGGTCGCCGCCACCGACGGCGCCAACCTGCGCGCCAGCTTTTCCAACTGGGGAAACTGGGTGGACGTGGCCGCGCCGGGCGCCTCCATGTGGTCCACCATCTGCCGCAACTACACCTTCACCGACCTCGATCAGCTCTACTACGAGTTCCTGTTCAACTGGGACAGCTTCAACCCCTACATGTACGGCGACGGCACGTCGTTCGCCTGTCCGCTCACGGCGGGGGTGTGCGGACTGGTTCGCGCCCGGTTCCCGAGCCTCACCCCGGAGCTCGTCATGCAGCAGGTCATCGCGACCGGCGATGCCGTGGCCTACGACCATCCGATCGGGCCGAAGGTGAACGCGCAGCGGGCGGTCACGCAGGCCCCGGCCGCCGTGGCGGTGGACGTCGCCGCTCCCGCGCTCCCTCGCGTCGTGGCCGTTCCCAACCCGCTGCGGGGAGCGGGCGAGCTCCGGTTCGCGCTGCCCGCCGCGGCGCGGGCGCGACTGGCGCTGTACGACGCCTCGGGGAGGCGCGTGCGCACGCTGGTGGAGGGCTCCCTGTCGGCCGGGTCCCGCGCGATCGCATGGGATGGGAAGGATGATCGCGGCGCCCGGGTCGGGGCCGGGGTCTACTTCGCGCAGCTCACGGCCGGCGGCGCCGAGGTCCGTTCGAAGGTGGTCTTGATTCGGCCCTAGCGTCGCGGGGCAGCTGGGCGCCTCCGCCCCTCGATCTACGGCGCGATCGGAAGCTCGATGATCGCGGCGCTCGGCGCACCGTCCACCACCGTCAGCATGGCGATCGACACGGGCAGGTCAAAGCGTCTGGGCCCGGCGCTTCCGGGATTGAGATAGAGCACGCCGTCCTTTTGGCGGATCACGGGAGCGTGCGTATGCCCGCTCACCACCACGCCGAATCCCGCTGCTCTCGGGTTCAGGTCCAGCTGGGACAGGTCGTGGAGCACGTAGATCGAGGCACCGCCCGCATCGAGAATCGCCGTGGAGGGCAGGTCGCGGAGGAGCGCGCCCCGGTCGACGTTCCCGTGAACCGCCGTCACCGGCGCAATCCCACGCAGCTCCTCGAGGATGTCGGGACGGCCCACGTCTCCGGCGTGCACGATCGCCTCGACGCCGCGCAGCGCCTCGAGCGCCTCCGGGCGGAGGAGCCCGTGCGTATCGGAGATGACGCCGATCAGCGTACG
>DASQJL010000102.1 GCA_035631035.1 Candidatus Binatia bacterium
CCTCCGCCATGCCGCAGCTCACCGAGACGGGCGCCATCCTCGGGACGGCAAGCTACATGGCCCCCGAGCAGATCCGCCAGCAGACCGTGGACCATCGCGCGGACCTCTTCGCCCTGGGCGCGATCCTCTACGAGATGCTGACGGGCCGCCGCGCGTTCGACGGGCCGACCCCGATGGACCGGATGAGCGCGATCCTGAACGTCACGCCCGCGCCGCTCTCCGCTTCGACCGAACGCCAGACGCCCGGGATCACCGCGCTCGTGGAGCGATGCCTGGACAAGGAAGTCGAGACGCGATTCCAGAGCGCGTCCGATCTGGCGTTCGCCCTGGGGCTGATCGAGGCCGCGTCGTTGCGTTCGACCGGATCGGCCTCGGCAGAGCCCGGTGGTGGCGCGCCCATCGATGCGACCGGCGCCATCGAATCGCAGCCCGGCCCGGCGGATCTCCTGTTTCACCGCATCACCTATCGCCAGGGCTCGATCATGTCGGCCCGCTTCACGGCCGAGGGTCACTCGGTCTATCTCTGCGCGGCCTGGGATGGCCGGCCGGCGGAGCTGTTCCAGGCCCACCCGGGAAATCCCGAGCTGCGGTCGCTGGGATACCCGGGCACGGACATTCTTGCGGTCTCGCGCAGCGGCGAGATGGCCGTCTCCCTGCGCCGCCGGGCGCGCGGAGGTTTTGTCTACACCGGCATGCTCGCCCGCATGCCCGTGGGCGGCGGCCCGCGCGAAATCCTCGACGACGTGCGCGAAGCCGATTGGAGCCCGGACGGCCGTCAGCTGGTCGTCCTCCGGGAAGAGGGCGGCTTCGAGCAGATCGAGTTTCCCATCGGCAAGGTTCTCTACCGCACGCCGGGCTGGGTCACCAACATGCGTATGGCGCCCGACGGCAAGACGATCGCCTTCCTGGATCATCCGCTGCGCGGCAACGATGCCGGAGGCCCCTCGGTGCTGGACCTCTCGGGCCAGGTGAAGCACCTGTCGACCAACTGGTCCAGCTCCCGCGGCCTCACGTGGTCGCCGGACGGACGCGAGATCCTGTTCACGGCCTTTCGCAGCGGAGGCGGCCGGTCGCTGTGGGGCGTCACGCCGGACGGACGAGAGCGACTTCTTCTGCGCGTGCCCGGTCACATGACGGTGCTCGACGTGACCCGCCAGGGACTGGTGCTCTTCATCAATGAAAACGAGCGGCTGCGCTCCGAATTTCTTCGGGTGGGGGAGGCCGCGCCGACCGAGATGAGCTGGCTGGATTGGACATTGCCCCGCGCCTTGTCTGAAGACGGGAGCCGCGCGCTCCTGGAAGAGTCCGGCGTGGCCGGCGGTGAGATGCACAGCACCTACATCCGCGACACCGACGGAAGCCCCGCGATCCGGCTGGGGGATGGCTCCGCGCTGGACCTCTCTCCGGACGGACTTTGGGCCATGGCGGTGGTCGGCACCACCCCCGATGCCGTGCAGCTCTATCCCACCGGCGCCGGCGAGACGCGGGTGCTCTCGGTGCCCGGCCTCGACGTGATGGCCGGCCAGTGGCTGCGCGACGGCTCGATCTGCATCAACGCCCACGAGCCCGGCCGCGGGCTGCGTCTGCACCGGCTGGATCCCTCGACCGGCGAGGCCCGCGCGTTCAGCGAGGAGGGCCTCTCCTGGCACGAGATCATGGCCGCGCCCGACGGCTCCATGGTCGCGGCGATGGGACCCGAACGACACACCAAGCTCTATCCCCTGGACGGCTCCCCACCGGTCTCCGTTCCCGAGATCACCTCCGCCGATCGGGCGGTGCGATGGAGCCCCGATGGCGCCGCCCTGATCGTTTTCGGACGCGGCCAGCTGCCGGGCAAGGTCTTTCGCGTCGATCTCGCGTCCAGGAGACGCGAGGTGATGCGGGAGCTGACACCGTCGGATCCGACGGGGGTCGAGGGCCTGACGGGGGTCCGGATCTCCGGCGACGGGACCGGCTTCATCTATGGGTACATGCAGCGCCTGAGCCAGCTCTACATTGTGGAGGGACTGTTCCGGCAGGCGTCGTGACACGTCGGCCGAAAGCCTCGCGCGGTGCGTGCCGCCGTGCCGTAGCGTCTTGACTCCGGCCCGTGCCCGCCCCAGGATTACCGTCCAATCCCGCCGAAACCTCGGCGTCCATATCCCGCCCGGCGCCGCCGGGCGCCATCCGCCACCGTTCACGTTCCCTGGGGGGTCCGAACATGTTCGGCACCGGCTCATCCGCACGCATCTGCGCTCTGCTCCTCGCCTCCTCGCTCGCCACCGCCGGCCCCGCGCTGGCCAAGGACAAGAACGAGCTCGAGGCCACCGACCTTCCGACCTGCGACAAGAAGATCGGAGTGATGGCCGTGGACGAGCCCGAGAACAACTGGTGGACCGCGCTCAATCTCGAATCCCCGGCCGCGCTGCTCAAGGTGTACGCCTCCGAGTGCCACTGCTTCACGCTGGTGGATCGCGGCAAGGGACTCGCCGCCGCGAAGAAGGAGCGCGCCCTCGCGTCGGACGGCGAGATGCGCGTCGGATCGAACGTCGGCAAGGGGCAGATGAAGGCCGCCGATTACGTGCTGGTGCCGGACATCGCGAACAAGAACGCCAACTCGGGCGGCAAGCACTTCGGGGGGATCGTGGGCGGCGTGCTGGGCCACGGCGTCGGCGCGGTGGCGGGCGGGCTGAGCCTGAAGAGCAAGACCGCCGACGTGGTGCTGACGCTGACCGACGTGCGCTCGACCGAGCAGGTCGCGGTCGTGCAGGGGCACGCCAAGAAGACCAACGTGGGCTTCGGCGCGGGCGGCGGCGGCTTCTTCGGCGCGTTCGCCGCGGCCGGCGCGAGCAGCTACGCCAACACCGAGATCGGCCAGGTGGTGGCGATGGCCTACATGGACGCCTTCAAGAAGCTCATCAACCAGCTCAAGGAAGACACGCCCGACGCCAAGCAGAACAACGTCCAGCAGTCGGTCACCATGGCCAAGCCCGGACACCTCTACGAGAAACCCGACAACAAGTCGAAGGTCGTGCGCGACCTGGACGCCGGGATGATGCTCTACCCCTCCGGCGACAAGGACGGCATCTGGTGGAAGGTCTCGGACGAGCTGGGCAACGAGGGCTGGGTCCCGTCCCCGCTGTTCGCGCTGGCGAAGTAACGCCCCGCAGCGTCATGAGAAGGGCCGGGCGGCACCACGCTGCCCGGCCCAACTTGCGCCGGCGCAAGTTCGCCGCAACTCGCCCCGGGGCGAGATCCCGTAGACAACTCGTCCCGGGACGAGTTCGACCGTCCGTTTCACGAAAGATCCAGTTCGCTTCGGAACATTCTTCAATGCGCGCACTACCGTTTACGCGAATTCCTGGGCCTCCGGAACAGTGAGCCAATAGTCGCTTCCTGAAGACACTTGTCCATCGATTCACCGCCGCTAGCGGCGGTAAAAACCTGGCCGGCGCATTCGCCTCACGCCCTTCGTGCCGCGCCGAACGTCCGGTACAACGGCATCAGCGAATCGCACCCCAAACACGCCTGAGGCGGGGCCCGCTTTCCTTAGCAGACTCCGCCTCGCTTGCGCCTCACCGGCGCTGGCATTCGTCAGGGGCGAAACGCCGCGCCCCCTAGATCACTCGATCCCGCGCGCAACCTCCTGGGTGGTGATGCTGGTGTGCTCGTGCACCATGAGCCACCTGCCGCTCGACTTCTCGAACACGAAGGTCATGGCACCCGGGATCCGGACCGATCCCGTCGCCGAGGCGACCGTGAACGTGAAGGGAGCGGCCGCCACGGCCGCGGTCGGACCCAGAACCATCACGTCGACCGGCCCGAGGGTCATGTTGGGCCCGGCCTCGTGCCCGACGATCTGATCGTTGCTGTTTCGGATCGTCTGCCATCCGCGCTCGATCTGCCCGTCGCTGATGGAGACGACGTCGTCGCGGCGGCTGACCAGGGCCATCATGTCGTAGACGTCGCCGCGGTTCTCCGCATCGACGTACGCGTTGACGGCAGCCGTGACCTCGGCCTGAGGGTTCGCGGGGGGTGGAGTTGCGGCGATCGCGACCGCCGCGAGAATCAGGAATCCGACCAGGACCAGAGCAACCTTGGACATGGGGACCTCCTTGCCGGGGAAGGCTCGACCACGCTAGGCCCGTCGGGGGAACGAGTCAATAACTCAGGTGAGCGATACCCCGCAACTCAAGCGCCATGGCCAAGATAGGGCCGGATGGCCAGCGCCGCCAACGGCTGGTAGAATTCCCTCCCTCGCAGCACGGCACCCAAGGAGGACCGCATGAGCTATGACGTCATCGTCGTCGGCGCGCGATGCGCCGGCTCCCCCACCGCGATGCTTCTCGCCCGGAAGGGCTACAAGGTTCTGGTCGTCGACAAGGCGGCCTTCCCCAGCGACACCCTGTCCACGCACCTCGTACACCCGCCCGGCGTCGACGCCCTGCGCCGGTGGGGCATCCTCGATCTCGTGACCGACACCGGATGCCCACCCATCGACACCTACTCGTTCGACATGGGGCCGTTCGTCCTCTCCGGCAAGCCGGGCACGCCCGAGATGCCGGTGTCCTACGGCCCGCGCCGCACCGTGCTCGACAAGATCCTCGTCGATGCCGCCACGGAGGCCGGCGCCGAAGTGCGCGAGGAGTTCTCCATCGACGAGATCCTGTTCGACGGCGACCGCGTGGTCGGAATCCGCGGCCACGGCAAGAACGGCAAGCCCGTGGAGGAGCGCGCCCGGGTCACCGTCGGCGCGGACGGCCGGTTCTCGAAGGTCGCCGAGGCCGTGAAGCCGGAGGCGTACAACGAGCGTCCACCCATCCTGGCGGGCTACTACTCCTACTGGAGCGGGCTGCCCATGGAGGGCCGCTTCGAGGCCTACTCGGTTCCCCATCGCGGCTTCGCGGCCTGGCCCACCAACGACGACCTGACGCTGGTCGTCGGCGGCTGGCCCATGACCGAGTTCGAGGCCAACAAGAAGGACGCCGAGAGCCACTGGATGCAGATGATCGGCATGCACCCGGCGTTCGCCGAGCGGCTGCGCGGCGCCAAGCGCGAGACCAAGTTCTACGGCACGAACGTCGCGAACTACTTCCGGAAGCCGTACGGTCCCGGCTGGGCGCTGGCCGGCGACGCCGGCTACAACCGCGACTTCATCACGGCGATGGGGATCACCGACGCCTTCCTGAGCGCGGACCAGATTGCCGAGGCCCTGGACCGCTCGCTGGGCGGCGCCGAGCCCTACAACGAGACGATGGCCAAGTACCAGTACCAGCGCGACGAGCGGGTCACGCCCATCTTCCACTTCACCTGCCAGCTCGCCACCTGCGAGCCGCCCCCGCCCGAGGTGCAGAAGATCTTCGGCGCGGTGGCCGGAAACCAGGAGCATATGGACGCGTTCGCGAGGATGAACGCCGCGTGTCTTTCGCCGGCGGAGTTCTTCTCGGAGGAGAACGTGGGGAGGATCTTCGGGTCGGCGAGCGTGAGGCAGCTCTAGGCGACGGTAGTGGAGGCGGCGCTTCCGGGAACCTCTACCCGGCAGGCTCCGCTGCCCGGATCCGGTCCAGGAATCCGAGCATGGCCGCGTTGAACTGCTCCGGCCGCTGGAGCGGCGCGAAGTGGGTCACGCCCATCAGGACGACCAGCTCCGCGCCGGGGATGCTGCGCGCCAGGTACTCGGCATGCTCGCGCTTGATGAACTCGTCGCCCTCGCTCTGGACGATCGCGACCGGCACGCCGATCCGCGCCAGATCGTTCGCGGAGTAGTTCGGCTCGGTCCGCTGCATCAGGCCGACCGCCTCGGAGAAGGATTCGAAGTCGTCCGGCGTGGCCGAAAGCGCCTTATAGTCCTTCACGTGCCGGCTGAAGCACCGCTTGAGCACGTCCGTGAATTCCACGTCCCGTGACCCGCTCGGGTCCATGTTGCAGCCGAAGAAGAACACCCCCGCGGCCCGCTCCGGCGCGTGCGAGGCCAGGACCATGGCGGTGCACGCGCCGTCGCTCCATCCGACCAGGGAAGCCCGCGCGACCCCGAGCGCGTCCAGCACCGCGACGACGTCGGAAGCCAGCAGCTCGTAGGTGTACGCCCTCGCGTCGCGGGTGCTCCTGCCGTGCCCCCGGGTGTCGATCACGACCGCGCGATAGCCGCGCTCCACCAGTGCCGGAATCTGATGGCCCCAGTTGCCGCTGTGGCCCAAGCCGCCGTGCAGGAGCACGACCGGCGGGCCAAGGCCGTAGCTCGCATGCCAGATGCGAGCGCCCTCGTGATGGACGAAGCCCTCCTGATCGGAGGGTGGCAGGGGCGCGGCGCCGCGGGCCTCGAAGATGACGAGGTCGGCGTCATGGAAGTGGGCGGCGTCACGAGCGAAGTCGGCGTTGTGAAAGTCGTCATCAGCCATGCGGGCGACCCTACTATCCCAGGGCGGACCGATGCTAGAGTCTCCGATAAGGGGGATTCATGTTTCCGGTCCTGTTCATCATCGCCGTGGCGCTGCTGGCCGTGTTCCTGCTCCGGAAGCGCGGCCCCATCCGGCGGCCAGCGACACTTCCGATCTCAGCCGAGGAAGCCGAAGCCCAGGGCCACGCCGTCCGGCGCGCCATCGAATCGAACGTCCCCGGCCTCCCCGAGTCGATCGAAGACTGCGGCCACGCCGTGCAGGAGCTTCTTCGCCAGAAGCCGAGGGCGTGGGAGCACCTGCTCTTCGCGGAGGCGCTGCGCGATTGCTTCGCCAAGGTGAACGGGTATTACGCGGCGACGGACCCGGCGACGCCTTTGGCCGCGAACAATGCCATCCAGCGCCCGCTGGGCGCGAGCGAGGACCCCCGGAGCACGCTCGCCGAGATCGCGGCCATGCTGGATGCGCTCTCGTCCTTCTCGAAGCGGGTCGAGTCCGCGATCAATGAGGGGCTCCCCGGGGCCATCGGCCCTCCCGGGCAGCCGGGCGACGTCGTCGCGCTGCTCGACGTCGCTCGCGGCCTCGCACAGTGCTACGCGATGCTGGTCGCGATCATCCGGCACGTCCGCTCCATGAAGACGCGCGAGTACTTCGCCCCGATCCGGCACTCGATCGAATCGAGCGCGGAGCGGTGCCGCGAGCAGCTCGACGCCTTCCCCGACCGGATCCGCTCCAGCGTGGCCGAGGCCATCCACGCGGCCGAAACCGGCGGCACGTCTTCGGCCAGGTTGAGCCTGATCCTCGAGGTGGACAGTCTGGAGATGTCCCAGGCGATGAAGATCGCGATGGACGGCGTTCGGAAGGAGTTCGGGGTCAGGTCCAGAGAGGAGTTCGAATGACCGGCGACGAGCTCAAATGCTGACTCCGGAGCTCGAATGCTGACTCCGGAGCGCGAATGACCCGTCCCGCGGTGACGGCCTCCCTGGTCGCCGCTTCCGTCGCCTATCTCGCGTCGTGGTTCCTGCCCGTGGTGGCATTCACCCCCGGCGGACTGGTCCAGGGCATCGACGCCGGCTGGAAAGCCTTTCTCATGGCGCT
>DASQJL010000103.1 GCA_035631035.1 Candidatus Binatia bacterium
GTTCAGGTCCGGGAAGCACACCAGCTCTCCCGCACGAACCGGCTTGTCGATCAGGATCTGCTGCGCGAGGGCGGAGGAGGCGCTGATCAGCGCGAGCGCGGCGAACGCGAGGAGGACGCGAACGGGTCGAACCATGAGGGACCTCCGCCGTGACGTGAGTGTGGTCTGGAATGCGGGATCTACGGGTGTCGAGAGCTACTTCTGTACCATGGGGCGGGACCGGAGTCAGCCCCATACTGTTCGAAGGAACGGTCCTGAAAGGGGAAGCTGGTGAAACGATCCGGATCGACTTCGGCCATCCTCGCCGCCTCGGCGGCCCTGCTCATCCTCGTTGCGCCCGCCGCCGCGCAGTACATGTATCTGGACACGAACGGCGACGGCGCCCATACCGATGGCGATGTCATCGCGCCAACGGGGACGACAACCGTCAACGTTTGGCTCCGCACGGATTCGAATCGCGACGGCACGCCGGCCACCTGCTCGTCCGCCACCGACTCGCTCGGCATCTTCTCGTACGTTTTCGTGCTGCAAGCGGTCGGGGGGACGTTCTCCTGGAATACGTTCGAGAACAACCCCCCGAACGTCACGCCGTTCATGCCCCTCTCCAGCCCGAGGGAATACGTTTCCGGATACTGTCTGGTGCCGGAAACCGGCCCGGGACTCCGACGGCTCGGCACGCTCACGCTGTCGGTGGCCAGCGGCGCGCCCTCGCTCCTCATCGTGGCCACGACGACGCTCACCAATGCCCAGTACACCTCGTTCGGAACCGGTTGCCCCATGGCGGCCGACGACCATACCGCCACGCTGGGCCGGGATTGGTTCGATACGGACGGAGCGCGCTACGGGGGGTGGGTGGGGCCGCCGACCCTGAACCAGCCCGCGGCCATGACGGTCTCGGAGAACGAGACCGCGGATCAGAGGCTGACGGTGACCGATCCGGACGGCTCGGCGGTAACGGTCTCCCGTCTGATCGGCCCGGACTATCTTTCGCTGCGCCAGGGGGCGCTCTCGCCGGAAACCTGGAGCGTGCACGTGGCGCCCGGCTTCTCCGACGCGGGCGACGCGATCGCGACGCTCCAGGCGAGCGACGGAACCGGGCGGGATTTCCGATCGTTCGCGATCCACGTGCTCAACGTGAACCGGGCGCCGGTGCTGGTGCTTCCCTCCAGCGTGTTCCTCCAGGCTGGTGAGACGAAGACGTTCCGGTTCACGGCCTCCGATCCCGACAACGAGGGGCTGACGCTCGCGACGGAGGGAGTGCCCTCGTATGCCGCGTTCGAGGGTCCCTCCTTCGGTCAGCTGGTCCTGCGGCTCATGCCGAGCGCGGAGCAGCCTCCGGAAACGACGACGGTGCGGATCACCGTGAGCGACGGGGCGCTGTCGTCCTCGGGTCAGCTGGCGATCCAGGTGGGGCCGCCGGGCTTCAATCCTGTTTCCCTGGCGGTCCGCACCGCCCCGAATCCAATGCGCCAGGACGGCGTCCTGATCTTCGGAACGCGCCGTTCCGGCTCCCTGCGCGTCACCCTTCACGATCTCCAGGGCCGGGTCGTCCGGACGCTGTACCGGTCCTCGAACGCTCCCGCGGCGGATTACCGGATCCCCATCCCCATCGAAGGCTCCGCTCGTGACGGGGGGCGACTGGCGTCCGGCCTGTACGTGGCTCGGATCGAAGGCGTGGATGGAGTGAGAACGCAGAAGGTGGTCGTGATGAAGCGCTCGGGAATCCGCTAGAAGCGGCGCTCCCTACCGGACGATCGCGACCTTCGCGGCGCTCCGCGACGACCCGTCTTCCACGCGAATGAGGTAGACGCCGGAGGCGGCCGGCCGGCCGGCCCGGTCACGCCCATCCCAGGAGATCCGCGCGGCGCCCGCGGGGGCCTCCCCGCGCCGCACCAGGCGGCCATGGATGTCGAAGACGGCGAAGGTCCGCCGCTTCCCGGAAACTACGGCCGCCCTCAGCTCCACCGGCAGCTTCCCCGGCGCCGACACGACCTTCGGCGGCGCGCCCGAATCCCGGCGCCCGTCGGTTCCCACCGCCTCGATCGACGCGGATCCCCGGAACCGCTCTCCGGTGGTCAGCGAGCCGGTCACCTCGAGCCGGTTCGTTCCCGGTGCGAGCAACGGCTCGACTTCATCGCGTGCGAAGAGCAGCACCAGGCCGTCGCGATCGGCCTGCGCGGACGTCGTGTCCGCCGGGACGGAGCCATTCAGGCGGACGCTCGGGACGATGACGTCCGCCACGGAAAAGGCGCTATCCACGGGCGCGATCCGGGCCCGGAGCGTCCCGCGCTCCGGATCCTGCCCGGTGGCAGGATCCAGCGCGAGCGTCGAGGGATCGAACGCGATCGCCGCGGGCTTGACCGGCGGCCACTCGAAGCGGAAGGAGCGGTAGGAAGCGACGCCGCTGTCGAACGACAGCCGGGAGACGATCTGTCCGCCGGGATCCACCTCGGTCAGGGTCGGTTGCGTCGCGCCCCATCCGATCAGGGTGTTGCCATTGGGAAGGCGCTGCACCGAGCCGAACGCGACCCCGAACACGTCGGGCGTGAGCCGGTACTGCCACGCCAGCGTCGCGGTTCGATTCGTCTCGTCGATCGCGTACTCCACCGCGCGCGAGAATTGCGGCACGCGGAAGTTGCCGTTGTCGAACATCGTGAGGTGCCCGTCGGGGAGCAGGCGCACGTGATGCTGGTGGGAGAACGCGATCGGCTCGTTCACGAAGCGGAACTGATTGTTCTTTCCGCCCAGCCTCCAGAGGATCTCGCCGGTAGCCCGGCTGATCTTGGTCACCTCGTTCATGTGGCGCGAGGAGAGGATGAAGTTCCCTTCCGGGTCCACGTCGATCGAGTTGCCATGCACGTAGTCCACCACCGGCGCGTCGATTCGATGGAAGATCATGTCCGTGATCTGGAAGTGGTCCCAGCTCCGCCACTGGAACACGACGTTCTTCGCCTGGTCCAGCTCCTGGATGATCAGCCCGATGACGACCGCGTTCGGGTATCCGCCGAGGGCGCTCAGGTCCATGACCTGCGGGTCCGCGCTCATCAGGACGGCGTGGCCGTTCGGGAGGAGCAGCAGGTCGTGGTTGTCGGTCGAATACCCGTTGCCGCAGCGGAAGCTGTCGACCACCGCGTACCGGGCATCCATCGCGTAGAACGCGTCGTGCGCGGAATCGAAGTAGGTGAGCCGCCCGTCGGGCTGCATCTTGAAGTCCAGGCCCACGCCGTCGATCTGCCGGTACCAGTAGGGCGTGCCGTCGTTCTCGAGGATCATCAGATACGAGGGGATCCGCGGCCCGCGGATATTGAAGAAGAGGTCGCTCACGAAGAGCCGTCCCGGCGCGGGCGCGCCCGGAACGTCGGCATGGATCGCGGGGAAATCGAACGGAAGGGACTCGGCGGGCGCGGCGCTCGACGCGTTCCCCGGAGGCGAGCCCGATGCGAGGGCGCGCGCGAGGTCTTCATCCACGTCGGCGGGCGCCGGCTGATCCCGCAGCGCTTCGCGCTCGGGCCCGGCGATCGTGAAGGAGAAGTCGCCGGGCGCGATCGGGCCGCGCGTATCGGTGGACAGCCCCGTATCGAGCCGACAGGTCACGGTCTCGGAGGCGACGAAGGGGTGGTCCGGTTGAAAGATCACGGTGCGGCGGTCGTCGCAGAGGCGAAGGGTTCCGGTGTGCGGCCCCGAAACCGAGCCCGTGACGCGGAGACACTCGCTTCCGCTCCCGGTCACGAGGCCGCCGGGGCGAACGATGAGGTTGGTCTCAGGGAGGATCATGGCGGCGCCGGGGCGCGGCGACAGGAATTCCACTGCGGGAGCTTCGCCACCCGACGCGGGGACGGCGATCAGCCACGAGGCGACGACGAGAGTCGCGAGCCTCGAAGCTCGTGCGACGAAAGACGAATCCATGAAGGGCGACCTTTCCGTGGTCCAGACAACTGCCGCCGCTGCCGCCCGTACTGCCCCGCCGGTTGAAGAAGACGCCCCGGCTTTGAAACCTCTTTCCCAAAGAGGCCTCGATGATACACCCGACAGCCCCCAAAGCCCCCTACGCGTAACTCCCCCAGCGGTAGCGTCTTAGGTCAACCCCTCGTGCGCCGGGGTACCCGCGGGCACTCTTCCTGCGTGGACTACGCCATTCTGTGGGGCGGCGGATCCGTTGCCGGCCCCTCCCGGTGAGCCGGGCCAACGGCGCTCCTCCTACCCGGAGCTTCGTTTCGAAGTCCTGGCCCGGCGGTATGAGGAGGAATCCAATGATGCGCATAGAGAGTCGGATTTCGTGGATCGCGGCGCCGGTGATCGCGCTTCTGATTGCTGGATGCTGCGACAAGGACAAGCCACTCGGAGTCCTCGAGAGCGGCGGCGGAGGTCAGGCCGCGGTTGCGCTCGGAACGACCTCGACGTTCGCTGTCCTCGCGCAGGACTCGATCGTCAGCACGGGCGCCACGGTCATCACCGGCGATATCGGCGTCAGCCCCGGCACGACGGTGACGGGCTTCCCGCCCGCCACGGCGAGCGGTACGACGCAGGCGGGCAACGCCACGTCCGCGACCGCGCTGGTCGATCTGACCACGGCGATCAACGACGTGACGGCGCGAACGACGTCGGTGCTCACGCTGCCGGCCGCCGAGCTGTCCGGCATGACGCTCTCTCCCGGGCTCTACGACACGGCCTCCCCGCTCACGCTTTCGGGCACGGTCACGCTGAACGCGCTGGGCAATCCGGACGCCGTCTTCATCATCCGCACCGCCGCCGATCTCACGACCGCCGCGGGCAGCCGCGTCGTCCTCACCGGCGGCGCCCAGGCCAAGAACGTGATCTGGCTGGTCGGCACCAACGCGACCCTCGGCTCCAATTCCGTCTTCCAGGGAACGATCCTGGCGAATCAGTCGATCACGCTCCTCTCCGGAGCGCGGCTGAACGGCCGGGCGCTATCCCGCACCGGAGCGGTGACGCTGGATGCAGCGGTCATCGTCGTGCCATGAGGTCCGGGGATCGTACGGGACGCGCGCGGACGAAGCGCCCGGCGTCCATCAGGAAAGGACACTCCATGCGAAGCACGATCATGGCGCTCGCCGCCGTGCTCCTCGTGTCCGCGACTCCCGCGTTTGCGGGAGGCGAGAAGGGCCAGCTGGAGCTCGGCATCTACGGCGGGCACATCTGGTTCGACGACTACGGGATCTTCCACCCCGAGAACAAGTTCTTCCCCGGCATCCGCCTCGGTTACTGGCTCTCGGACAAGGTGAGCCTGGAGGCCTCCGGCCAGCGGGTGAAGTCCGAGACCGACTTCGACATTCTCGGACTGGAGAACACCGACGTGACCGCGGAGGCGCTGCGGCTCAACCTGCTCTACAACCTCGGACACGGCGGCTTCCGCCCGTTCCTCACGGCCGGCGTCGGCGATGAGAAGTTTCACGCTGAAGGGCTCGGCGAATCGTGCGACTTCGGCTGGAACGCCGGCGTGGGCTTTCGCGCCTTCCTCTCGCGCTCCGTGGCGCTCCGCGCGGACGGCCGCTACGTGAGCGTGAAGGTGGGCGACGAGGTGGACGAATCGCAGCACAACACGGAGGCGATGCTCGGCTTGAGCTTCCTGTTCGGCGGCCACCACGAGCACGTCGAGGAGGTGCACACCGAGGTCGCGAATCAGCCGCCCACAGTGACCTGCGTCGTCGACCGCGCCCAGATCCTTCCCGGCGAGACCGCGAGCATCACCGTCACGGCGACCGATCCGGAAGGCGGGCCGGTCACCTACGCGTACAGCTCGCCGACCGGGCACGTGGCCGGAAACGGCGCCGTCGCGACCTTCGACTTCGCCAGCGTGGCCCCGCCCTCGACGGCGACCATCACGGTGCGCGTCACGGACGACCACGGCAACACGTCGACCTGCGACGCGACCGTCGCGCTCATGGAGCCGCAGCGGAAGGCCGAAGCGGTCTCCTGCATCGCGGGCGGCTTCCCGAACAACCTCTTCCGGATCACCAACGTGGACAAGGCATGCCTGGACGACGTGGCCCAGCGGCTGAGCGCCGATCCGCGGGCCACCGTGGTCATCATCGGGCACGCCGATTCGCACGAGCGCTCGTCCGACATCGCCCAGCGGCGCGCCGACGCGATCCGCGACTACCTGGTGAGCGAGCGGCACATCGAGGTGGCGCGCGTCACGACCCGTTCCGCCGGCAGCACGAAGATGATCGCGACCGGCAGCGACAAGGAGTCGCAGGCCCAGAACCGCCGGGTCGAGGTCTGGTTCGTTCCCGAAGGAGCGACCGGACCGTAAGCGATCCGGCATCCATGCATGACCGCATGCGGGGCGGGCCCGAACGGGTTCGCCCCGCGGCACGCCTGATGCATTACCCCACAGGGGAACTTTGATCCCGCAGGTCCGGATGGACCGGTCCGCGCGGTGAAGCACATAGGAACACGATGATTGCCCCGTTTCCGTCGCTCGTCGCGGCCCGCCGCGCGTGTCATTCGTTCCATGCCGCCCTCGTCCTGGCGCTCCTTTTGGGAGCGGCCCCGGCGCGCGCCCAGAGCTGGATCCCCGTAGGAGCCCCCGGCGGCAACGTGCGCTCGCTCGCGGCCGATCCCAGCCGCCCCGAGCGCGTCTACCTCGGGACCGCCGAGGGGATCCTCTACCGCTCCGACGACGCCGGCGCGCGGTGGACCCGCCTCGATCCTGGTTTTCCCTGCCGCGGGTGCAGCCTCGACGAGATCAAGGTGGATTCGGACGGGACGGTGTACGTGGGCTACTGGGAGGTCCACGGCGCAGGCGGCGGTGTCGCGCGCAGCACCGACGGAGGCGCGTCGTTCACCCTGCTCCCGGGCATTCAGGGGGAGTCGGTGCGCGCGCTGGCCATCGCCCCGTCGAACGAGCGCGTGATCGCGGCCGGAACCTTGACCGGCGTCTTCCTCTCCAAGAACCGCGGGCAGAGCTGGGCGCGCATTTCGCCGCCGGGACATCCCGATCTTCGGAACATCGAATCGCTGGCCTTCGATCCGGACGATCCGCGCGCGCTCCTGGCGGGCACCTGGCACCTGAGCTGGAAGACCGTCGACGCCGGCGGAGCGTGGACCGCCGCGAATGAGGGGATCATCGACGACTCGGACGTGATGACGCTCACCGTGGACCGGCGGAGCTCCCGCGCGGTGTTCGCCACGGCGTGCTCGGGGATCTATCGCTCCGCCGACGGCGGCGCCCGCTGGACCAAGCTGCCCGGCATCCCCTACTCCAGCCGGCGAACGCGCGCCTTCGCCCAGGGCGCCGACGACCCCGGCCTGCTCCTCGCCGGAACCACCGAAGGGCTCTTCGTGAGCGAGGACGGCGGCGGCACCTGGCGGCGGTCGACGCGCAAGGAGCTGGTCGTGAACGCGGTGGTGGCCCTGCCGGGGGGCGGCATCCTCCTCGGGACCGAGGGCGCCGGCGTCCTGCGCAGCGCCGACCGGGGCCAGTCGTGGGTGACCAGCAACACGGGATTCTCCGAGCGGTTCGTCTTCAAGGTGCTCTTCGACGCGGAGGGCGGCCGTGTCGCGGTCGCCGAGTGGGGCGCTCCCCATTACGGCGGCGTGTTCGTCTCCCCGACCGTGGGCGGGCCCTGGCAGCGTCTCGGCGAGGGGATGGACGGGCGCCAGGTCCTCTCCCTGGGCGTGCTCGGCCCCACGCTGCTGGCCGGCACCGACGACGGCGTCTTCGCCCGCGCGCCGGACGCGCCGGCGTGGGTGCGGCTGTCCACGAAGATCGACGGCGAGGAGGCGCACCCTCGCGTGACGGAGCTGATCGCGCGGGCGCCCGGGATGCTGCTGGCGGCGACCGCGAAGGGGCTGATCGGGAGCGGGGACGGAGGACGCACCTGGAAGCGCGCGCAGCGGATCGGCGAACGAGAGATCACCGGGCTCGCGGCTTCCCCGGAAGATCCCGATCTCGTCGTCGCCGCGACCCGGTCCGGCGTCTTCCGGAGCCACGACGGCGGAGCGACCTGGTCGCGCGTTTCCGATGCCGTCGGCGCCGAGCTTCACGCGCTGGCCTTCATGCCCACGGACGATCGCGTCCTCTTCGCGACGACCAACGGCGGGCTCTACCGCTCCCGCGATCAGGGAGCGACGTGGCGCCGGGTCGGCGGCGGACTGCCCCACTCCGACCTCACCGGCATCGCCATCGATCCCCGCGGACGGGCGGTCTACGTGAGCGACTTCACGTGGGGAGGCATCTTCCAGAGCAGGGACGGCGGCTCGACCTGGAAGCGGATGCCGACGGACGGACTGGCGTCCGACCACGTCTGGACCCTGAGCGTCGATCCGGAAACCCCGGGCCGGCTGCTCGCGGCGGCCTCGGCGGGCGGGCTGCACGTGCTCTCGCAGGGCTCGCTCGCCTCGCGCGCGGCGACCCGCGGATCCGACTAGCTCCGCGACCGGCCGCCTCCTCTGGCTTTTCCGGCCCGATTCGGCCAAACTCATCGGCGCATGAGCGCGCCCGAGCCACTCATCGAATGGCCGCAGCCGATCCTCGAGTTCCTGGGGTTCGTGGCCGCGTTCCTCGCGACCGGCGCCATCGGATTTCGCCTCTTCGTCCTGCGTCCCTGGGCCGGCGGCCGCGCAACCGCCGACGACCTGGGCGCCGTCGCGCGGACCGCCGCGGGACGCTCGGCGCTCCTCGGGCTCATCGGCGCGATTCTGGCCACCGTCCTCGATCTGCTCGACGTCTCTTCGGAAGCCGCCGAGGGACACGCGTCGTTCGGCGCCCAGCTCACGTCGAGCGCGGACACGCTGATCCAGCTGGGGCTCCTACTCCTCACGGTCGTCGGCTTCGCGCTCGCGCTCTCCCGCGTCCGTGCGGGGTGGTATGCCGCCGCGGCGGGCGTGGTCCTGGGGGTGTTCCTTCCGGCGTTCTCCGGCAAGTGGCTGCAATTGGTCAACCCCATCCACATGTTCGCCGCGGGGATGTGGATCGGAACGCTCTTCCAGCTGGTCGTCGCGGGGATTCTCGTGACGCTGCGCAGCGGGCTCTCGCCGGAGCGCCGGGGCGCCTTCGTGCGGGATCTGACGGCGCGATTCTCGCCGCTCGCGCTGACCTCGGCCGGCGTGCTCGCCACCTTCGGCGTCATCACGGCGTGGAGGCACCTCAAGACGCTCCCGGCGCTCTGGACGACGCCGTACGGCTACGCCCTGATCGTGAAGCTCTGCCTGGTTGCTGGCGTGCTGGCGCTGGGCGCCTTCAACTTCCGGCGGCAGCGCCCGCTGCTCGGCACGGAACTGGGGGCGCGATCGCTCCGCCGTTCGGCCACGGCGGAGCTCACCGTGGCGGTGCTGGTCCTGGTGGTGACGTCGATTCTGGTGAGCCTTCCGACTCCGAAGCCCTAGGAGCCCATGTCGAAAGCGCCCCCCGAAACCCAGCGTGACCTTCTTCTCCGTGTCGCGCGCCGCGCCATGCGCGAGCATGGCCTCGAGCCGGACTTCTCCCCTGAGGCCCTGGCCGAGGCGGAACGCGTTCCCGACGCGCCGGGCGGCGAGGAGGGCAAGGACCTGCGCGATCTCCCCTGGTGCTCGATCGACAACGACGACTCGCGTGACCTGGACCAGCTGACGGTGGCCGACTCCCGCTCGGACGGAACCTCGATCCTCTACGTCGCCGTGGCGAACGTGATCGGAGCGGTGCCGTCCGGCTCGGCGCTGGACGGCCACGCCCGGACCAACACCACTTCGGTCTACACGCCGCCGCGCGTCTTTCCGATGCTGCCCGAGCGTCTGAGCACGGACCTCACGTCGCTCGCTCCGGACCAGGACCGGGCGGCGATGGTGATCGAGATCCACGTGGACGCCGAGGGACGGATCGGCGACTCGGGGGTGTTCCGCGCGCTCGTCCGCAATCGCGCGAAGCTCGCCTACTCCGGCGTGGGCCCCTGGCTCGAGGGATCGGGCCCGATCCCGCCCGCCATCGGCCGCGTGCCCGGCCTGGAGGCGAATCTCCGGATGCAGGACGGCGCGGCCCAGCGGCTCCGGTCGCTGCGCCACGAGCACGGCGCCCTGGCGCTGGAGTCGATCGAGGTGCGCCCTCAGCTTGACGACGGAAGGGTGAGCGCGCTCCCGACGGAGCGCCCGAACCGCGCCAAGGAGCTGATCGAAGATCTCATGATCGCTTCGAACGAGACGATCGCGCGATTCCTCGAGTCGCGGCGCTTTCCGGTGCTCCGGCGCGTCGTGCGCACTCCCAAGCGCTGGGCGCGCATCGCGGAGATCGCCAAGGACCTCGGGGAGGCGCTTCCCGACCAGCCCGATCCCGTGGCGCTGAACCGCTTCCTGGAGAAGCGGCGCGCCGCCGATCCCGTGCGCTTCCCCGATCTCTCCCTCTCCGTGATCAAGCTGCTCGGGCGGGGGGAATATGTCGCCAGCTTCCCCGGAGAGGAGATCACGGGTCACTTCGGGCTGGCCGTGAGCGACTACACCCACTCGACGGCCCCCAACCGCCGCTACCCCGACGTCATCACGCAGCGACTGCTGCGCGCCGCGCTCGACGGAGGAACCCTTCCCTACGGACGCGACGAGCTGATCGGACTGGCCGACCACTGCACGCAGCGCGAGGACGACGTGAACAAGATCGAGCGGCTCTTGGACAAGGCGGCGGCCGCCTGCCTGCTCAGCAGCCACATCGGGCAGGAGTTCGACGGAATCGTGACCGGCGCCTCCGAGAAAGGCACCTGGGTGCGCGTGTTCGATCCGCACGTCGAAGGGCGCGTCGAGCAGGGGCAGGAAGGACTGGACGTGGGCGATCGCGTCCGGGTGCGGCTGGTCCACACCGATCCCGAGCGGGGGTTCATCGACTTCGCCCGGACCGGGCACGCCCCGGTCGGCCGGCCCCGCGGCTGAATCCCTTCAACGCGCACCTGTTCGCCACGACGGGGCACCGCTATACTGCTCGCGCCGATGGAAGCCCCGGGGGGAGATCAGGGGACTCCGTCCCCTTCTGACGTCACTCAGACCTTTCTTCGCTGGCGACAGGGAGATGCAAGCGCGCTCCATGCGCTGCTCCCGCTCGTCTACGAGGAGATGCGTCGTCTCGCGGGCGCTTACCTGAAAGACGAGAGCGCCGGCCACACGCTTCAGCCCACCGCGCTCGCCCACGAGGCCTACCTCCGCCTGCTCGATCAGCGCCACGTCTCCTGGCAGAACCGCGCCCATTTCATGGGGATCGCCGCCCAGGCGATGCGCCGCATCCTGATCGATCACGCCCGCCGCCGCGGGGCGCAGAAGCGCGGCGGCGACGCCGTGCACGTCACGCTGGAAGACAGCGACGCGGTGGCCGGGCGCGCCGAGCCGTTGGGCGTGGCGGCCGAGGACCTGAACGACGCCCTCGACCGCCTCGCCGCGCTGGACGAGCGCCAGGCGCGCGTCGTCGAGCTCCGTTTCTTCACCGGACTTTCCGTCGAGGAGACCGCCGAAGTGCTCGGCGTCTCCCCCGCCACGGTCAAGCGCGACTGGACCCTCGCGCGCGCCTGGCTCCACCGCGAGCTCAAAGGGAGGATCGCGTGACCGAACGCTGGGAGCGGGTGGGCGAGCTCTTCGAGGCGGCCCTGCGACAGCCGCGCGAGCAGCGCGCCGCGTTCCTCAAGGAAGCGTGCGCCGAGGATCGCGAGCTGGAGACCGAAATCCGTTCGCTCCTCGCGAGCCACGACGCCGCCGGCGGATTCCTGGAGCCGGAGGGAGGCGCGGTGTCGCTCCCCTTCCCCGAGGGACCCGCGCCGGGCCAGAGCATCGGATCGTGGAGAGTCGTGCGTCCGCTCGCCACCGGCGGGATGGGCGTGGTCTATCTCGTGGAGCGCGAGGACGGGCAGTTCCACCAGCGGGGCGCGCTCAAGCTCATCCGGCAGGGGCTGGCGACGCAGGAGATGGTCCAGCGCTTCCTCCGCGAGCGGCAGATCCTGGCCACCCTGGACCATCCCAACATGGCGCGCCTGCTCGACGGCGGCACGACGCCGGAGGGGCTCCCCTGGCTGGTCATGGAATACGTCGAAGGATCGCCCCTCTACGAGTGGTGCTCGGAGAAGGCGCCGACGCTGCGCGAGCGGCTGCGCCTCTTCCTGGCGCTCTGCGGCAGCGTGGAGGCGGCGCACCGCCGGCTCGTGCTCCATCGGGACATCAAGCCGGGGAACGTTCTCGTCACCGCCGAGGGAACGCCGCGGCTCCTGGACTTCGGCGTCGCCAAGATCTTCTCCGCCGAGGGAGCGCCCGTCTCGGAGCTGACGACGGCGCGCGCGCCGCTCACGCCGGAGTACGCGAGCCCCGAGCAGCTCCGCGGGGGCGACATCACGACCGCCTCCGACGTCTATTCGCTGGGCGTTCTCCTGTTCGAGCTGGCGACGGGCGCCCGCCCCTACCCTACGCGCGCCGAGGGGGCGACGCAGCTTGTCCGGACCGTTCTGGAGAAGGATCCGGTGCGGCCGAGCACCGCGGCCGCAACCCGGGTCGTCACGGCGGCGGAGCGGACGCGCAGCCTTCCCTCGCCGCCGACCGGCGGGCCGGGGGCCCTGAGCCGCGCGCTGGCGGGAGACCTCGACAACATCATCCTGAAAGCGCTCGCGAAAGAGCCCGAGCGCCGCTACGGGTCGGTGGAGGAGCTGGGCGCCGACCTGCGGCGGTATCTGGACGGGAGGCCGGTCGAGGCCCGTCCTTCCACCTGGCGGTATCGCACGTCGAAGTTCGTGCGGCGGAACCGGGTCGCCGTGGGCATGGCCACGGTCGCCGCGCTGGCGATCGTGGCGGGCGCGGCCTTATCGCTCTGGAGCGCCCGGGAAGCGCGGCGGGAGCGCGCGGTCGCGGAGCGCCGCCTGCGCGACGTGGCCGCGATGGCGAACACGGTGCTCTGGGACGTGAACGAGGGGCTCGCGTCGATGCCCGGGACCACGCCGCTCCGCGAGAAGATCGTGGATTCGGCGACGAAGTACCTGAACGGCATCGCCGCCGAGGGGGTCCAGGACACGGCGCTGATCCGCACGCTCGCCGACGGATTCGACAAGCTGGGAACCGTCCAGGGCTACGTCTGGAGCGCCAACGTCGGGCGGAGCGAGGAGGGATACCGCTCCCTGAAGAAAGCCTACGAGCTGCGCGACCGGCTGGTGCGCGCGAATCCCGTTCACGAGGAATACAAACTCGACCTGGCGTCCTCGGCGACCAAGCTCTGCAACTTCGACCGGGAGCACGGACGCGCGGTCGAGGCGACGGCGATGTCGAGCCGCGCGCTGGAGCTGATGACGGAGCTGCGACGGATGCGACCCGACGTGCGGCGCTACCGGATCAACATCCCCCGCCTCCTCCACAACGACGGCCTCACGCTGATCGAGGCGGGCAAGATCGACGAAGGGGTCGCGCAGATCCGGCGCGGCGTGGACTCGTTCGCCGCGCTCGTGGTCTGGGAGCCGAAGGAGCCGTCGCATCGCCGCACGCTGGCGCAGGCGTCCACCGGCCTGGCCGAGGCGCTCGTGCTGCAGCCCGGACGATCGGACAGCGCGCTCGCGGCGCTGGGACGCGCGCGGACGCTCCTCGACGATCTGATCCGCGAGAACCCGGAGGACGCCGACCTCCTGCGGCGCCGCGGTGCGGTCCACTACGACACCGGGCGCATCTACCTCCTGAACACGAACGATCCCGTCAGCGCGCTCGGCGAGGCCGAAGCCTGCGCCGCGGCGACGCGCGCGGCGGCGCAGAAGGACCCCGGCAACGACGACGCGGCGGTCAGCGACCTGATCGCGCGCACGTTCCTCGGGCACGTCCACGCGGCCGCGGGCCACACGGCGCTCGCCGAGGACCTGCTCGGCGGCGTCATCCCCGACCTGGTTCGTCGCGCCATGACCGACACCACCGACACCCGGTTCGTCCAGGAGCTGATCGAGGCCAAGCTGGCCATGGGACTGGTCGAGCTGGATCGGGCGGGGAAGAGCGCGGGCGCCGTCGCGGCGGCGCACCGGCAGGCGGCGCGCCAATGGCTGGTCGGGGCGCGCGACGCCCAGGAGCGGCTGGCGCAGCAGACGGGGCCGTGGTCGTTCTCGCGGGAGGAGACGGAGGCGATCGGGAAGTCGCTCGCCGCCTGCGACGCCGGCGACGCTCTCCGCTGAGGCGGGGGCGGGCTCACCCCGCGGCCGTCAGCTTCGCGTCACCCGGATCGTGCGACCCGCCCATAGATCGTAGCGCGCGGCCCGATCCGCGCTCTCGGCCCCGAAGCGCAGGGTCAGCCCATCGTCGGGCGCGGACGCGCTCCCGATCAGGCGTCCGCCCAGCCAGTCCAGCGTCAGCGCGATCGCTCCCCGCCCTCCTGAAATCCGGACCAGCGTGCGCGCACTCGCCGGCGTGGAGGGGATGGTTCCGATAACCTCCGCCCGCGCCGGCGTGCCCGCCGAGTCGGCCGTGGCCCTCCAGATACGGAAGAACTCGGGATGGCTCCCCTCCACGAGGCTTGGGCTGAAGATCGAATCCAACGAGTGCGCGCTTCCGCGAAGGAGCGAGTCGGCCACCGCCGCCGCGAGCCCGTTCAGCGTCAGCGCCCGGGCCCGCGCGGCCGAGTCGGCTCCGGTGATCCGGAAGATGCCCTCCTGCGTTCGAGCCGTCAGCCACACGGCCCCGTCCCGCACGCGCGCGCTCACCATGACGCCCGGATCCAGAGCGACGCTGCCGTTCCACCGCGCCAGCACGCCGCGGGAAACGCGCGGAAGCGGCTGCGGCAGCTCCGGCTGGGGACCGAAGAGGATGCGCGTCGCCATGATCGGCGCGATGTCGCGATAGCCGCGCCCTCCCTCGCGCGCGTTGCTCAGGAAGATGATCGTCGCGTGCTCGTCGACCATGCGGCGCATGTCGGTATTGAACCCGCCCAGGTCTCCCGCGTGCAGGATGACGGTGGTGCCGCGCTGGCTTTGCACCACCTGCCATCCACCCGCGTAGAACGACGTCGGCCCCGATGCCGGTCCCGGGGTGAAGAGCTTCCGGGTCGCTTCGGCATCGAGCACCGTTCCGGCGCGCAGCGCCTGCTCCCACTTCCAGAGATCGCCGCACGTGGAGACGACCGATCCCGATCCGACGGTCTTGGGCGCGAGGCGAACCGGATAGAGCGGCGGGTCGGCCTCGGAGCTGGAATAGGAGGGGGTGCGCGCCGTGACGGGCCAGCGGGACGGCTCGTCGATGAAGCCGGTTTCCGTCATCCCGGCCGGCTGGAACAGCTCCTGCCGGAGGTAGTCGTTGAACCCCCGCCCGGAGGCGCGTTCGATCACCACCGCGAGAAGGTCGTACCCCGGGCTCGAGTACTCGTACCGCGACCCGGGAGCAAATTCGAGCGGGTACGAAAAGGTCTCCCGAACCATGGAATCGACCGAGATCGAGTCGTACAGGTCGCCCCGGCCCAGGTAGGGGAGTCCGGACGTGTGGTGGATCAGCTGATCGACGGTGATGCCGCGCTTGTCCTCGGGGGCGTCCGGGAACCACCGGCCCAGGGAGTCGCTTAGCCGAAGCTTCCCGCGGGACTCCAGCTGGTAGGCGGCGGCCGCGGTGAATTGCTTGGAGAGCGACCCGAGGACGTAGGGCGTCCGCGTCGTCGCCGGAATGCGGCGGCCGCGATCCGCGATCCCGTACCCGCGAACGAGGATCACCTTCCCCTCGCGCTCCACCAGGAGCGTCCCCTCGAGGCCGAGGCCGGCGGCCGCCGTCATGAAACTGTCGATGCGGGCGGCCTCCGCCCCCTGGACGATCGCGCCCGGGTCGCGCTGCGAACGGGGGGAGGCCGAGGCGTCGGCGGCACACGCCAGAATCAGTGCTGAGAGGACGGCGAGCCTGGACATCATGGTGCCTCCATGGGGTGCGCGCCCGCGCGGGACGGGCACACGGCTTGGACTGTCCCCGTCGGAGTTTGGTTGCTAGACTCTTCGGCCATGCCCTTTCCCGCGGGAACCCGCCTCGGCTCGTACGAAATCCTGACGCCCCTCGGCGCCGGGGGGATGGGCGAGGTCTATCGCGCGCGCGACATCCGGCTGGGGCGCGCCGTCGCCGTGAAGGTGCTTCCCGATGCGGTGGCTTCCTCCCCGGACCGGCTCGCCCGCTTCGAGCGCGAGGCCCGAACCGTGGCGGGACTCAATCATCCGAACATCGTGACCCTCTACTCCGTCGAAGACGAGGGCGGCGTTCGGTTTCTCACGATGGAGCTCGTGGATGGGCAGACCCTGGACCGCATGGTGGCCCCCGGCGGTCTTCCCCTGGCGCGGGTGCTGGAGATCGCGATTCCCCTCACGAACGCCCTGGCCGCGGCGCACGAGCGCGGGGTGATCCACCGCGACCTGAAGCCGGGGAACGTGATGATGACGCGGGACGGATGGGTGAAGGTGCTGGACTTCGGCCTCGCCAAGACGAGCCAGGGGGACCTGGGCGAGGGCGCGACCCTCGGCGCGACCGCCGAATCGCCGATCTCGGGCCAGGGCCAGGTCCTTGGGACGATCCCGTACATGGCGCCGGAACAGGTCCGCGGCGAGGCGGTGGACGCCCGATCGGACCTCTTCTCGCTCGGCATCATTCTCTACGAGCTGGCGACCGGACGGAGGCCCTTCACCGGGCCGACGCCGGCGGACGTGAGCTCGGCGATCCTCCGCGACGTGCCGGTCCCGGTGCTTTCGCTGCGTGGCGACGTTCCCCGGGATCTCGACCGGATCATCACCCGATGCCTGGAGAAGAACGCGCGGGACCGCATCCAGACCGCGCGCGACGTGTACAACGAGCTTCGCTATGTCCAGCGCGAGGCCGAGCGTGTGCCAGGTTTCGCGGCTCCGGCAAGCGCTCCGGCGGCGCCCGCGACGCCGCCGCCGGTCCCCTCGCCTGCCACGGGGCCGCCCTCGTCCCGGCCCTTGGGGGCCCCTTCCTCCTCCGTATCGACGCCACCCCGGGACGCGCCCTCGATCGCGGTGCTTCCCTTCGTGAACCGGAGCCGCGGCGAGGAGGACGAGTATTTCTCGGACGGCCTCGCCGACGAGCTGCTCAACGTGCTGACCAAGGTGCGCGGTCTTCGCGTGGCCGCGCGCGCCTCGTCCTTCCAGTTCAAGGGGAAGAACGAGGACCTCGCCGTGATCGGCCAGAAGCTGAACGTGGCGACCCTGCTCGACGGGAGCGTGCGGAAAGCCGGCAACCGCGTGCGCATCTCCGTGCAGCTGATCCACGCCTCGGACCGCGTGCAGCTCTGGTCCGAGACCTATGACCGCTCGCTGGACGACATCTTCGCGGTGCAGGACGACATCGCGCAGTCGGTGGTGAAGGAGCTGCGCACCACGCTGCTCGGCGAGGCGCCCGACTCGAAAGCGAGCGGCCTGGCGCAGGCCGACGTGGCCGCCGCGGCCAAGGGACATGGGGACAATCCCGAGGCTCATCGGCTGTATCTCCAGGGGAAGTACCTGATCGACCGGATGAGCCAGGAGGACATTGCCAAGGCGATTGACTATCTGAAGGAAGCGCTGGCGATGGATCCCAAGCATGCGCTCGCGTGGACGGAGCTCTCGCGAGCGCAGTCGATGAGCGGCGGGTATGGATGGATCCCGGTCAACGATGCCTACCGCATGGCCCGGGAGTCGGCCCACAAGGCCCTGGAACTGGCTCCCGACCTGCCCGAGGCCTACGTGCGGCTCAGCGCCGTCCAGCGGATGTACGACTGGGATTTCCGGGCGGCGGAAGAATCGTCGCGGCGCGCGCTGCACCTCGCTCCCGGCAGTCCCGCCGCGCTCGGCGCGGCGGGTGCCCTGGCCTGGATTCTCGGACGGTTCGAGGAGGCGGAGGCGATGCATCTCCGGGCGCTCCAGCAGGATCCGCTGAGCGCCGCCTCGTACAGCTCCCTGGCGCTCCTCTATCGCAGCGCGGGCCGCCTGCCGGACGCCGAGCGCTACCTGCGCAAGGCGCTGGAGCTCTCCCCGAACCGCATCGGGGGCCGCCACGTGCTGGGCATCGTCCTGGCCGAGATGGGGCGGTTTGACGAGGCGTTGATGGAGGCCCAGGGGGAGCGCGCGGAATGGGCGCGGCTGACGGGACTCGCCTACGTGCA
>DASQJL010000104.1 GCA_035631035.1 Candidatus Binatia bacterium
CGCGGGGACGCTCGCACTCGCGTGTGTCGCGGGTGTGGACGTGCGTGAGCGGCTCGCGGAGATGGTGGGCGATGGGCGGTGGCGCGGCGGTGCGCTGCGGTGCGGTGGCGATGCTTCGGTTGAGCTAGGCGGCTCCGACCGGCGCACCCTCCGCGCCGGAGGTTGGAAGCTCGGGAGACGACGCGACCCGCGCGCGCAGGCGTTCCCACGCCCGGCGAATGCCCCGTCGCACCTCGTGCAGGGTTGCCTCGTCGTGCGCGAAGCGGCCCTGGCGATCGACGAACGCCTTCAGCGCCTCGGGGGCGAAGGTGGGCTCGACGTTGATCGTCCAGCGATCACCTCCCGCGATCTCGACGATGGGATAGAGGCCCGACTGGACCGCGAGCCGGATCAGCGCGATGCCGTCGGCCGGCTCCGACTTCCAGCCGGTCGGACACGGCGAGAGGATGTGCAGGAAGCGAAATCCCCGGAGATCCAGGGCGGTCCGCATCTTGCGCATGAGATCCTCGGGGTGCGCGAGCGAGACCGACGCCGCGTAGGGCACGCGATGCGCGGCCAGGATCGCCAGCATGTCCTTCTTCTCGACGTGCTTTCCCGCCGGCGTCGTGGAGGTCGCCGCGCCGAGCGGCGTGGCCGACGAGCGCTGCCCTCCCGTGTTGCCGTAGATCTCGTTGTCGTAGCAGACGTAGAGGATGTCCTCGTTCCGCTCGGCGGCGGCCGAGAGGGTGGCGAGGCCGATGTCGTAGGTGCCGCCGTCTCCGGCGAAGCAGAGGATCCGCGTCGCCTCGCCGCACGACTCGGCGACCCGCGCAAGACCGGTCGCCACGGCGGCCGCGGCGGCGAACGTCGAGGCCACGACCGGCGCGCCGTAGGCGCTGTAGGGGAACGGCCCCGCGGTGACGATGCCGCAGCAGGCCGGGATCACGATCTGCACCGGCCGGTCGGCGATCGCGCGGCTCATCATATTCAGGGCGATCGACATGCCGCAGCCGCCGCAGTTCGTGTTGCCCGCGCGAAGGAGCGGCAGGGCGCGGTCGGCCGGCGTGTGGACGATGCCCTCGAAAATCGGCTCGGCCGCGTGCTCCGGCGGCGCCGGCACGGGCATCGCGGGCGTTCCCCGGGTCGGGCTCATGCTCCGGTCTCCACCAGGACCGGCTCGCCGGCCCGCTCGCGCTTCGCCACGTCGCTCACGATCCGGGCGACGTGCTCGCGCCGGATGTCGCCGCCGCCCAGGCCGATCATATAGCTCTGGATCACCGCGCCCGGGTCGGCGAGCCCGCGGATCTCGCTCCAGACGATCCCGCCCAGGCCCGGACACGCGTCGCGATCGAGCACGGCCACGCGCTTCTTCCCGCCGAGGTACTCGCGGAGGAGCGCCTCCGGGAGCGGCCGGAACATGCGGATGCGGAGCGCGCCCGCGCGGATCCCCTCGTCGCGCAGGCGGTCCACCGCCGCGCGGACCGTGCTCGCGGTCGTCCCCATCGAGACCACCACCACGTCGGCATCTTCGATCCGGTACGGAACCACCGTATCGGCGGGGCGGCGGCCGAAGCGCTTCTCGAACTCGTCCTGGACCGCGGCGTAGACGCCCGGAACGCGGCGCATCGCCTCCAGATGCTGTTTCCGGTGCTCTTCGGTCTGATGCGGGAAATCGAGACCCCCCACCACGCGCGGACGGTCGCCCAGCCGATGCGGCAGCGACAGCTCGGGGAGGAAGGCATCCACATCCTCCTGGCTCGCGATCTCCGTCATCATCATCGTGTGCGAGAGGACGAACGCGTCCTGGCAGACCATGACCGGGAGCAACACCTTCTCGTGCTCGGCCAGACGGAATGAAAGCAGGAGGGTGTCGTGCACCTCCTGGTTGTCCTCGCAGTAGAACTGGATCCACCCCGCGTCGCGCAGCATCAGCGTGTCGCCGTGGTCCACCCAGATGTTCCAGGGGGGACCCAGCGTGCGATTCACGGCCATCATGACGATCGGAAGCCGCGCGAACCCGGCGGCGAAGACGTTCTCCGCCATGTAGGCGAGGCCGTTCGACGAGGAGGCGGTGAAGGAGCGCGCGCCGGAGAGCGAGGCGCCGATGCAGACCCCCATCGCGCTGTGCTCGCTCTCCACGCGCACGACGGAGCCCCGCTCGATCTCCTCGCCGCACAGCTTCTCGATGCACTCGGTCTGGGGCGTGATCGGATAGACGCCGCTGCAGAACCCGCGCGCCTTGCGGTTGGCGCGGGCGGCGAGCGTGACGGCCGCCGCCGAAGCATGGTTGGCGCTGATCAGCTGGAGGCTCATACCGGGGCCATCTCCATGGCATGGCGCGGGCATTCGGTGACGCAGATCCCGCACCCCTTGCAGAAGTCGAGCTGCACGTCGTAGCCGCCGGCGCGGCGCTCGATGATCCCCTCCGGGCAGTACGCCATGCAGGTGTCGCACTGGGTGCAGCGGCCGCACGAGAAGCAGCGGCCGGCCTCGCGCGGATCGGAGAGGCCGAGATTGGTCTCCTCGAAGGAGGCCGCGCGTCCGGAGAGCGGAATCTCGATGGTGTGGGATCCCGCCGTGACGGTGAAGTGCTCGAAGCGGATCATCTCGCTCGTCACCGCGCGCGGGCGGTCGGGAGGCACCGGGAAGGTCGCGCGCTCACCGAGCGCCGCGAGCACGCGCGCCGCCGCGCGGCGGCCGTCGCCGATCGCGTGGGCCACCGTTCCCTCGTTCGTGGCGAAGTCCCCCGCGACGAAGAGGTTCGTCGGCCCGCCGTCGTAGTGCACGCGCCCCTCCCGGATCGCCGCGCCCTCGGGCAGGAGGCCCGGATCGGCCCCCTGCCCCAGGGCGAGCAGCACGTAATCGCACTCGAAGCGCGCGGTGCGGGCAGTGACCACGGGACGGCGGCGGCCGCTTTCATCGGGCTCGCCCATCTGCACCTCGGCCAGCTCCACCTGCGTCAGGCGGCGGCGCCCGTGAAAAGCGACCGGCTGGCGCTGATAGAGGAAGGAGATCCCCTCGCGCTCGGCGTCGACGATGTCCTCCTTGATCGCCGGCATCTCGGTCCGGGTGCGGCGATACGCCACCGTCACCATCGAGGCGCCGGAGCGGATGGCGCTCCGGGCGCAGTCGATCGCGGTGTTTCCGCCCCCGAGCACCATGACGTGGCCGTGGAGCGAAGCACCCCCCTCGAGATTCACGCGGTGGAGGAACTTCGTCCCCTGCTCCACGCCGGGAAGGTCGTGGCCCAGGACGTCCAGCTCCGTGGGCCGGCCGAGCCCGGCCGCGAGGATCACCGCGTCGTGCTGCCGGCGGAGTCGCGTGATCGCGCGCGCGTCGAGGAACTCGCCGCAGCGCGTCTCGATGCCCAGGCCCAGGATCGATTCGATCTCCCGGTCCAGCGCCTCGCGCGGAAGCCGGTAGGCCGGGATGCCGGTGCGAAGAACACCGCCGAGCTCCGCCTCCCCCTCGTAGATGCGAACCACGTGCCCCGCGCGCGCCAGCTCGCAGGCCGCCGTCATGCCGGCCGGGCCGCTTCCCACCACGGCCACGCTCCGGCGATCGCGACGCGTCGGGAGGTCGTCCCGCACCGCGCCCGCGTGATCCCCGACCCAGCGTTCCAGACCGCGGATGTTCACCGCGCCGTCATAGGGCCGGCGGTTGCACACCTCCATGCAGGGAGCCGGGCAGACCCGGCCGCACACCGACGCGAAGGGCTGCGATTTCGCGAGAATGGCCGCGGCCCCGGCCTCGCCGTCGTGGAGCATCGCCTGGATGAATCCGACGACGTCGTTCCCCGCCGGACACCAGGCGTTGCAGGGCGGGAGCTGCTCGACGTAGCGGGGCACCTGGGTCCGCCAGGAACCGGTCTTGAGCCCGGTGGCCGGCCCTTCGACGTGCTGGGTCAAGGGGAGCACGGGCTGCCCCGCGATCGCGTCGAGCGCGGGGGGGGCCGCGAGCTTTTCCTTCACCACCGACGCGGCAGGTGCTTCCTTGGCTTTGGCGTTTTCGGTCAGAACGACGGCGTCATACGCCTCGCGCGCCGCTCCGAGATCGCGGTCCAGGTGGAGGTCCTTGTAGGCGCGCTCCAGCGCTTCGAACGGAATCCCGGCCGCCCGCGCATAGGCTCCGGCGATCGTGGTGTTCACGATGACGACCGAGCGCGTGCCGATTCCCCGGCGGCGCGCGATCGCGGTCGCGTCGATCGTGGCGGCGCGGAACGGGCCGAACTTGGCTTCGATCGTGCCCGGAAGCTCTGCGGTGTTCACGAGAAGGATGCCGCCGCGGGCGAGCCCCGCGACCGCGTCCTTGTCGAGGAGCGTCGGGTCGAGGACGAGGACGTGGTCGGGCTCGTAGATCTTGTTGCGGTTCTGGATCGGCTCGTCGGAGACGCGCGTGTAGGCGCGGACGGGGGCTCCGGAGCGCTCCCCGGCGTAGTCGCCGAAGGTCTGGACGCTCTTTCCGAGGCGGGCGTAGGTCGCGGCCAGGATCTTGGCGCACGTCACGCCGCCCTGACCGCCGCGACCGTGTAGGCGAATCTCCAAGGCCATGCCGCCCCTTTCCTCCGTCCGGTGGGCCACGCCCAACTATCGGACCGCCGGAGAACCGAGCGTAGGAGTCCAGG
>DASQJL010000105.1 GCA_035631035.1 Candidatus Binatia bacterium
CCCATGTACCTGTTCGCGAGCAACAAGGGATACGGCACACCGGAGCACCTGGCCGCGCTCCGCGAGCACGGCCCCTGCGCCATTCACCGAAGAAGCTTCCGCCCCGTGTGGGAGACGTTGTACGAGCAGGTGACGCTGGAGCTATGAACCATGTCCCGCCGCGAAGCGGCGGAACAGTCCGTTCGCCCGGAACCAAGTTGACATAATCGAACTTGCGCCAGCGCAAGTTGGTCGGCCGTAGTCGGGCGAGTCGATGGGCCCCAACTCGCCCCGGGGCCGAGTTGGGGTTGATTAGCCCCGGCGCGAGTTGGGGTGGTTGACTGGTCCTGGGACCAGTTGGGGCATGTCTGAACTTGCCCCGGGGCAAGTTGACATAACAGGAACTTGCGCCAGCGCAAGTTGGTCTGCCGGAGTCGGCGTTGCCGCGGGCGGGTCGATCCACCGAACTCGCCCCGGGGCGAGTTGGGGGGCAGTTGAGGCAGGGCAAGCCAGTACGCAGCGGCTGGGCGCCGGTGCCCGCGGACGGTTGTACCGCACGGTCAACTTGTCCCAGGACGAGTTTATATATAAGTTAACTTGCCCCGGGGCAAGTTGGCAGAACACGAACTTGCGCCAGCGCAAGTTGGTCTGCCGGAGTCGGCGTTGCCGCGGGCGGGTCGATCCACCGAACTCGCCCCGGGGCGAGTTTGGGGTAACGTTTGTTTACGGTCCCGCGGGTGTGGGGTGGTGGTGGGGAGGTCGGGATGACGTGGGTGGTGTGGGAACGGCCGGAAGGCCGCAAGGCCGGCGTGGGTGAAGGGCGAGCCTACGGCGCGGGCGCCTGTTCCCGAAAGGGAGGTGGCGCCGGTGAAGTGCGCGAGCGCAGTGCGCGCTGGCGGGAACGGGCGGCCAAGGTCGGCGAGCGGATGGCCGAAGAGCTCCTCCGCCTCCGCGGATTCGAGATCCTGGACCGGAACGTGCGGTCGGGCCGCGGCGAGATCGACCTGATCGCCCGCGAGGGTGACACGGTCGTGTTCGTGGAGGTGAAGCTTCGCACCGGCACCGACCCGGCTGCCGCGCTGGTCGCCGTGAACTGGAAGAAGTGCCTGGACGTGGAGCGCGCGGCGACGCGCTGGCTCCAGTCGCGCGGACTCACCGACCGGCCCATGCGGTTCGACGTGGTCGGCATCGCCTGGGACGCGGACGGAGCACGTCTGCGCCTCGAGCACATCCGGAATGCCTTTCCGGGAGGGCGCTGGCACTTCTTCTGAGTCCCCCCGTAAAGGCCGCGCCACTTCTTCTGCGTACCGCCGGTCACGTCCGCCACCCGTACAGCCTCGGCACGCACCGTCCCGCTACAGTTAAACGCCAACCCGGCCGATAGTTGCCGGTATGGCTGAGTCCCAACCCGCGGCGATCGCGATCCAGCTCCTGTACCACCAGACGCTGGCGTTCGTCTTCGCCTGGTGCGCCGCGTTTCTCTTCGGGCACCGCCTCCGCCGCTCCCACTGGCTCCTGTCGCTGATCTACCTCACGGCCATCGAAACGGGAGCGCTCGCCATCCTGCGCGCTGCCGGCGAGCCGGGGCCGGGCAACCCCGGCTGGATCGCCCTGGCCCTGATCGCGGTCGTCATCATCGCGCTCTCCGAGAACTGGAACCCCACCGGACAGGCGGCGCTCGCGGTCACCGTCTCGCTCAGCGCCGTCTTCGTCGTGCACATCGTCGGGGTGACGGCATCGTCCCATCTGGGCTTGGTCAGCCTTGTCTTCTCCTCGGGCCTTGTCGCGCTCCAGGCGTTCGCGCTCCTTCTCCTCTGCGCGAGCAGCTACGAGATCCTCGACGTGCTCTGCCGCGCGCGCTGGATGACGAAGAACGAGCCGGCTCCGCCATCGGCCGGGTACGCGCCGCGCGTCTCCATCCACGTTCCGGCGTACAACGAGCCTCCGGAGATGGTGAAGGAGACCCTCGACGCGCTCGCCCGCCTCGACTATCCGAACTACGAAGTCATCGTGATCGACGACAACACGACCGACGAGAAGCTCTGGCGGCCGATCGAGGCCCACTGCGCCCGGCTCGGCTTCCGCTTCTATCACCTCGAGAACTGGCCCGGCTTCAAGTCGGGCGCCCTGAACTTCGCGCTGCGCGAGACCGATCCCGAAGCCGAGATCGTCGGCGTCGTGGACTCCGACTACGTGGTCGCGCCGGAATGGCTCCGGGAATGCGTCGGCTTCTTCCAGGATCCGTCGACCGGGTTCGTCCAGTCGCCCCAGGACTATCGCGATCTGCCTCCGGGCGACCGGTACGCGCTGGCCTGCTACCACGCCTATCTCTACTTCTTCAAGGTCTCCATGGCGTCGCGCAGCCAGCACAACGGGATCATCTTCGCGGGAACGATGGGGCTGGTGCGCCGGAGCGCGCTGGTCGAGGCGGGCGGCTGGGACGAGTGGTGCATCACCGAGGACGCCGAGCTCTCCCTGCGGCTGCTCGACCGGGGTGCCCGCGGGCAGTACGTGGACCGGTCCTACGGCCGGGGGCTCATGCCCTTCAACTTCGAAGGCTTGAAGAAGCAGCGTTTTCGCTGGGCGTTCGGCGGGATGCAGATCATGCGCCTCCACTGGATGCGACTCATGCCCTGGACCCGCCGTCGCGAGGGACGCGGTCTCACCTGGAGGCAGCGCTGGGACTACCTGCTGGGTGGGCTCCAGTGGCTGAACGATCCCGCGACGTTCGGCTTCACCGTCCTCTTATTCCTGGGTGCGGCGTCGCTGCTCGTCGCGCGGTCGCTCTTCATCCAACCCCTGGCAGGGGCGGTGCTCTTCGTCCCATTCCTCTTCGTCTTCATGGGCGTGTCGCGTTTCCTGTGGGCGCTCCGCCACCGCGTCGGGTGCACGTTTGCCGAGGCGCGCGCGGCGTTCACGATGCTCCTGGCTTTGACCTGGGTCGTGACGCTGGCCTGCGTCCTGGGACTGACCCGCGAAAAGGGCGTCTTCCTCAGAACGCCGAAGACGCGTCCGGGCCGTCCCGGGTGGAACGCCTATCGCGTCGTCTCCCAGGAGACGATCATCGCGGGTTTCTGCCTCGCGTGCGCCGCCGCGCTGAGCCTCCAGTTTCCACACGTGCCGTACGTTTGGCTCATGGTGGCGCTCCTGATCTGGCAGTCGATCATCTACAGCTCCGCCCTCCGGGCCAGCTTCTGGTCGGTCGCGAGCGAGGCGCGCCTTGCGCATCCGGAGTACCGCATGTCGCCGCAGACCACGGGGCAGCGGATCTCGTCCATGATCAGCGACCGGCGTGTGGTGCGCGGACTCGTGCTGGCGTCGGCCGTGCTGGCCGTGGTGTTCTTCCTCGCGGTCCGGTTCGCGCCCGAGGAGGAGCGCGCCTTCCGGAACAATCCCGAGGGGAAGCCCCTCCTGGCCGCGGAGCTGGTCACGTCGACCGCGCCCGAGGCACAGATCAAGGGGCTCATCTACCTGGAGGGACGTTCCGCGCTCCACTCGAGCGTGGACGACGCGCTGCGCCTGTGGAGTCCGGACGGGGTGATCCGGGACGAGAACTACACCCCGCACGACTCGACGGACGATCGGGTCTGGGCAGGTGCACCGGCAATCCGGGAGCGATACCGCGCCGAATTTGCGCAGCGGCACTACTTGAAGCTGGCCCACACCGACGCATCGGTCGTGGTCGAGGGGGACAGGGCGACGGTGGTGAACGATCTCCGCGCGGAGATCCTGACCGCGGAGGGAGTCCAGCGGGTGTTCCTGTCGCGCGGCGACCGCTGGACCTTCCGGAAAGGGGAGAACGGATGGCGCATCGCCGAGCTGGTCGTCAATCGGGCGCCCCGGTGAGGGCGCGCCTGGCGGGCCTCGCTTGCCTCATGGCCTTGGTCGCGGCCGCGCCCGCGGGCGCCACGGCGCTCGAGGGGATCGGCGGCTGGGAGGGCGACGCCTTCGGCCAGGGGTACGGTTTCCTGACCGGTGGCGTGATCGCCCACGACAAGGCGCCGTTCTCGGTGCCGTTCCGCGTGAGCGCGAGCTATCTCGACTACGAATTCGACGACGACGCGGGCCACGTCACGGTGCAGGCTCCAGGGGCTTCGGCGCTCCTCGGGATTCGCGGGACCGGGCATGCGGGGAGCGTGACGTTGATGGCGGGCGGCGAGGGCCGTCGCGAGCGACGGCAGCGGGACTCGAGCGGCGTCGCCGTCGTCTGGCGCGGCGGCTTCGTCGGACAGCTGGAGTGCGGTCTGTCGGCAGGAAGGTTCCAGCCGCAGGGGCTCGTCGTCTACTCCGGAGCCTCGAAGTACGTGTACGCTCGCGCCCTCCTGCGCTGGCAGCTCACGAATCGCGCGTGGTCCGGCCCGACGACCTGGTTTGCAGGCGTCGAGGGAATCGGCCAGGGGAACGCCGATGTCTCGGCCGGTCAGGTCGGGCTCGCCCTGGATTGCACGCTGGTGAAGGCGCGGACGACTCTGGGCGTGCGGGGCGGGGTGAAGCGGAGCGACAGCGGGAACGGCAGCGTGGACGGAGGCTACGTGGGGGTGGGTCTCTACCGGGCGTTCTAGGGTTCGGCCTGCCGCCGGACCGGTCAGAAGGGTCGAAAAATCCCCCGGCACGCGGTATCGTCGCCCCGTCGCTCGGACCTCGCTCGTTCCGGTTCGTTCGGAGGCGCATGGAGACCGTAGCCACGTTGAATCCGCCCCAATCCGCGCAGACCGGCAGCACCACACGCCGCGTGCTCATCCTCTACGTCCGCGCCGGCGTGGGCCACGAGCGCGCCGCCCGCGCGGTGGCGCAGGCGATGCGCGAGACCGATCCCCACTCCGAGCCGATCCTTCACGACGCGCTCGAGTTCTCCACCTGGCCGCTGCGACTGCTGTACGCCTCCTCGTACAACCGCATGCTCTCCCGCACTCCACGCGTGTGGGGCGCGCTCTATCGCCGGGCCGGCACGCGCCCGCACGGCTTTCGCGCCCGGTCGCGCACGCGCGTCACGATGCTCTTCTGCAAGGACTTCCTCGGAGCGGTGAACCGCTACCAGCCCGACTCCGTGCTGTGCACCCAGTTCCTTCCCTCCGAGGTCTACGCCACGCTTCGCGACCAGGGACGGCTGGCCATCCCCGTCTCCACGGTGGTGACCGACTTCATGATCCACCCCATCTGGGTCTATCGCGGGATGGACCGCTACTTCGTCGCGACGCAGACCACCAAGGATCAGCTCGTCGACACGGGAGAGGTCCCGCCCGAGCGCGTGCAGGTAACCGGGATCCCGATCGATCCCAAGTTCGCCGTGCCGATCGCCACCGAGGACGCGCGGAAGCAGATCGGCCTCGACCCGGATCCGTCGCGCCCCATGGTGCTGGTGATGAGCGGCGGCTTTGGCTGGGGGCCCGTGGAGCAGGTGCTCGAGGTGGTGCTGTCCCTGCCCGATCGCGTTCAGGCCGCGGTCGTGTGCGGTCGCAACGAGGGGCTGCGCCGGAAGCTGTCGCATCGCGTGCGCGGGCTGGAGGACCGGATCAAGATCTCCGGCTTCACCGACCGCGTGGACCTGTACATGGCCGCCGCCGACGTGATGGTGGGGAAGTCGGGCGGCCTCACGATGAGCGAAGCGATGGCGCGCGGCCTCCCGATGATCGTCTTCCGCCCCATCCCCGGCCAGGAGGAGCGCAACTGCGACTTCCTGCAGGAGACCGGCGCCGGCGTCCGCGTGCACGACTACGAAGAGCTGCACTACCGCCTGATGAGCTACGTGATGCACCCCGAGCATCTGGAGGTCATGCGCGCGGCGGCCGCGCGAATCGGACGCCCCCACGCCTCCCGAGACGTCGCCCGGGCGATCTCGGCTTCCTGAAACAGGATATCCAAAGACACTCGGGCCTCCTCCGAAAGTACTTGTATTTCAATGGCTTAAGTGCTACCTTCAAAGCCTCCCCGAGAGTACCGCAGTGCCCACCTTGGGATGACACGCCCGGGAGTGCCGTCCCCGTCGTCCGCTGACCTGCCCGGGCGGTAGGAAGGGGGCCGCCATGAAGGCTCGCCCGTTACCACTCCTCGTTGTTCTCGTACTCCCGCTCTGCGCATTCGCCCTGTCCTGCTTCAACGTCTCGTCCGCCGGCGCGGCCGGCGACCCGATGCGCCTCGTCGGATCTCTGGTGCCGCGGGAAAACGGGATGTATGGCGCGGTGGTCGTGAACGCTGCGCTGGGTGTTGCGTATCTCGGTTCGCTGCAGGCGACCCACGGGGTTTCCGTGATCGATATGCGAGACCGGGCGCATCCCGTGCTGACCACCGAGCTCGCGCCGCCACCACCCAACGATTCCAACAATCAGTCGACCAGCTACGACGTGGATCTCGTCGGTCGCTATCTGCTCGTCGCCCACCACCAGGAGTTCGGTAGAAACGCATTCGCCGGCGTCAGCGTGTACGACATTTCCGCGGACCCGTTCCATCCCACGCTCCTGCGGCGAATCGCGGTCCCCGCGTCCTGCGGTCTCGAGAGCGCCGAGCTCGATCCCGAGGTCGAGAGCGGAAGGCCCTACGCCTACTGCAATGCTCACTGCATCGTCGACGGAGGCATGTATACGGTGAACATCCTGACGGGACAGGTTCTCAGCCGGTACGTCTCGCCGGAGGGGCTCAACTGCCCGCCGTTCCCCTGCGTCGACGAGAACCTGCCGCACGAGGCCTTCGTCCAGAGGCATCCCCGAAGCGGGAAGGTGCTCATCTACATCGGATTCTGGGACAGCGGACTCCGGATCGTGGACGTGACGACACCGACGAACCCGATCGAGGTCGGTTCGTTCGACTACGGAACCGGAACCCCGTACCAGAACGCGCACGGCGCCGTCGCCTCTCCGTCCGGCAACTGGATCTATGTGGGGGACGAGCTGGCGGAGAACACGACGGGCGGCGTCCACATTCTCGATGGGCATGCCTGCGATGGAACCCAGTACTGCACGCCGCCGCAGGTTGGCTTCTGGCACGCGGACGGACATGTGGTGCAAAACCCGGACGACCACTCCTTTCCCACGTACTTTCGCTTCGACGCCCACAACATGGATCCTCACGGGGAAAATGCGCTGCTCCTGGGCAACTACGCGCTCGGGGTGCGCCTCGTCGACGTGACCACGAAGTCCGATCCCGAAGAGATCTCGTTCTACCTGCCGACGTCCAGCCCCGACGTTCTGGACCGCCAGTTGTACATGGGGCGCCGCACCTGGGTCGCCCTCTTCGGATCGGACGGGCTGATCTACGCGAGCGATATCAATTACGGGTTCTTCATCCTGGCCTTGAACCCCAACACGGTCCTCCCCTCGGGTTCGGCCTCCTTTGCTCGCGGGGCCCACAAGGACACCCTCCAGGGATTGCGGGTGCACTCGTCGGTCGCCGGGGCCCATAGCTTCACGTTCAGCACGCGCAGCGGAGGGCCGGTCTCCCTCGAGGTGTTCGACGCGGCGGGTCGGAGTGTGGCGACGGCCAGGCAGCCGTATGCGTCGCCCGGCTCCCATTCGATCGAGTGGACTGGGCTGCTACCCGGCAGCCGCCGCGCCCCAAGCGGGATCTACTTCGCGCGCCTTCAGACAGGGGATGGCGTTCAGTTGGCGAAAGTGGCCCACTTCGCCCCTTGAGCCTGGTGTCGTTGCTTCAACGAGGGGGTCCCGGCAGCCCGTTTGCCGGGGCCCTTCTCTTGTTGCGGGTCACGCCCCTCAGGTTGACGCACCGGGCACCGAGTGCTACCATCCCTTGATGCCGGAAACCAATGCAACTGACGTAATCGCATCGGGATCGGAGCTTTCGACCGAGCCCCGTGAGACCCGCAGGGGGGTCCTTCTCGTCGTCACCGGGACCGGCAAGGGGAAAACCACCTCCGCCATTGGCACGGCCCTTCGCGGGCTGGGGCATGGCTTCAAGGTCGCGGTCGTCCAGTTCATGAAGGGGCGCATCTATGGCGAGCTGCTCGTGCTTCGCGACCGGCTCGGCGTGGATGTGTGGCAGTTCGGGCGCAATGCGTTCGTGGATCCGAAGAATCCGGATCCGCGCGACCTCGCGCTCGCGCGGCAGGGTCTCGACAAAGCGTGGGAGATCGTTCGCGGCGGCCAGCACGACGTCCTCATCCTCGATGAAATCATCTACGTGGCGAGCTACGGCCTCTTACCCGAGCAGGAAGTGCTCGAGCTGGCGCGTGCGCGGCCACGATGGATGGATCTCATCCTGACGGGACGCGGCGCGTCGGCCGAGCTCATCGAGCTGGCCGACACGGTCAGCGAAGTGAACGAGATCAAGCACCACTACAAGAAGGGAATCGAGTCGCGCGCCGGGATGGAGTATTGAATCCAGGTGCCTCTCGGGCCCCGGCCGCGGCGGCTTCGGCCGGCGGGGCTGCTACCTCCGCAGCATTGCCAGCGGCTCTCGCCAAGGAGATCCTGAGCGGCGATTCCCGGGCGCTGGCCCGCGGCATGTCGCTGGTCGAAAACGGCGCGGCCGAGGCGACGGCGCTCCTCGATGCGCTCTACGGCCAGAAGTCGGCGGCGCCGCGGATCGGCTTCACGGGTCCGCCGGGCGCGGGGAAGAGCACGCTGGTCGCGGAGTACGCGCGGCTCCTGCGCGCGCAGGGTCGCCAGGTGGGCGTGATCGCGGTGGATCCCACGAGCCCCTTCACGGGCGGGGCGATCCTCGGCGACCGGGTCCGCATGAGCGATCACGCCACCGACGGCAAGGTCTTCATCCGGAGCATGGCGACGCGGGGCAGCTTGGGCGGCCTCGCGGCGCGCACGGGCGAGCTGGCCGAGTTGCTCGACGCATGGGGCAGCGAGACCACGCTGATCGAGACGGTCGGCGTGGGGCAGTCGGAGCTGGACGTCGCGGAGACGGCGGACACCACGGTGGTCGTGCTGACGCCGGAATCGGGCGACGCGATCCAGACGCTCAAGGCCGGTCTCATGGAGATCGCCGACGTGCTGGTCCTGAACAAGGCGGACCACCCCGGCGCCGATCCCATGGACGCGGCGCTCCGCTCCTCGCTCGCGTTCCGGCCCAAGGGAGGCTTCACCCCGCCGATCGTGCGCACGATCGCGACCGAGCGGAAGGGCATCGAAGCGATGCACGCCGCGATCCAGGAGCACCGGGCCTGGGCGGAGCGGCCGGAGCAGGCCGAGATCGCGCGACGGGAGCGCGCCCGAGCGCGGATCCGGCTCGCCGTGCGGGAGGGACTTCTCGACTCCTGGGCGGCCCGGCAGGGGCTAGAATCGTGGATCGAAGCCGCCGCAGACCAGGTCCTGGCGGGGGGCCTTTCGCCCTACCGCGCGGCCCGCGACGTGATCGAAAGGATGACGCGACATGGCGGAAACGCGAGCTGAATCCCAGAGTCCCAAGATGAAGAGCGCGACGGCCGGGCCCGCGGCGACGAAGCCCGCCCACGGCGCGGCCGAGAGCGCCATTCCCGGCATTCCGCCCGAGACCCTGTCCGGCATTCCCGTCAAGCCGCTCTACACCGAGGCCGATCTCCCGGGCGACGTGGAGCAGCGCCTCGCGCCCCCGGGCGAGTTCCCCTACCTCCGCGGCCTCCATCCCGGCATGTACCGCGCGCGCCTCTGGACCATGCGCCAGTTCGCGGGCTACGGCTCGGCCGCGCAGACGAACGAGCGCTTCCACTACCTCCTGAAGCACGGCGGCACCGGCCTCTCCACCGCCTTCGACATGCCGACCCTGATGGGCTACGACGCCGACCACGCCATGTCGCTGGGCGAGGTCGGGCGCGAGGGGGTCGCCGTCTCCACGCTCGAGGACATGGAGATCCTCTTCCAGGGGATCCCGCTCGGCGAGGTCACGACGTCCATGACGATCAACGCTCCGGCCATCGTGCTGCTCGCGATGTACGTCGCGGTCGGGGAGCGCCATGGGATCCCCGCGGCCAAGCTGGGCGGCACCGTGCAGGCCGACATGCTGAAGGAGTACATCGCGCAGAAGGAGTGGATCATCCCGCCGCGCCCGGCGGTGAAGCTCTGCGTGGACATGATCGAGTGGTGCGCGGCGAACATGCCGAAGTGGAATTCCATCTCGATCAGCGGCTATCACATCCGCGAGGCGGGCGCGACGGCGGCGCAGGAGCTGGCCTTCACGCTGGCCGACGGGATCGGCTACGTGGAGGAGTGCGTGAAGCGCGGCATGGACGTGGATTCCTTCGCGCCGCGCCTCTCCTTCTTCTGGGACGTGCACAACGACTTCTTCGAGGAGATCGCGAAATTCCGCGCCGGCCGGAAGATCTGGGCCACGGTGATGCGCGACCGCTTCGGCGCGAAGAGCGCGCGCTCCCTGATGCTCCGCACCCACGCCCAGACGGCCGGCGTCTCGCTCACGGCGCAGCAGCCGTTGAACAACGTGGCGCGCGTCGCGATCCAGGCGCTCGCGGCGGTGCTGGGCGGTACGCAGTCGCTCCACACGAACTCGATGGACGAGACGCTCGCCCTTCCCACCGAGGAAGCCGCGACCGTCGCGCTTCGCACGCAGCAGATCATCGCCTACGAGACGGGCGTGGTGAACACGCCCGATCCGCTTGCCGGCTCCTACTTCGTCGAGGCGCTCACCGCCAAGATCGAAGAGGAGGCTCAGGCGTACATCCGCCGCATCGACGAGATGGGCGGGATCATCGTGGCGGTGGAGAAGGGCTATCCGCAGAAGGAGATCGCCGACTCGGCCTATCAGTTCCAGCAGCAGGTGGAGCGCGGCGAGCGGGTGATCGTGGGCGTGAACAAGTTCCAGGCCGAGAACGAGGAGATCACGATCCCGGTCTTGAAGATCGATCCTGCGATCGAGCGGGGACAGATCGAGCGGGTGCGCGCCGTGCGCGCGCGCCGCGCCAAGGCGCCCTACGAGCAGTCGATGGCCGCGCTGCGCGACGCGTGCATGAGCGCGAAGAACCTCATGCCCTACGTGCTGGACGCGGTTCGCGCCGAGGCCACGCTGGGCGAGATCTGCGACGTGTTCCGCGAGGCCTACGGCGTCTATCGCGAGCCCGCCGTTTTCTGAGGCGGCCCGGACCCAGAGGAGCGTCATGCCGAAGAAGATCCGAGTGCTGGTGGCGAAAGCGGGGCTGGACGGGCACGACCGCGGCGCGAAGGTGGTCGCGAGCGCGATGCGCGACGCCGGCTTCGAGGTGATCTACACGGGCCTCCACCAGACGCCCGAGATGATCGTGCAGGCGGCGGTGCAGGAGGACGTGGACGCCGTGGCGCTCTCCATCCTGAGCGGCGCCCACATGACCCTCTTCCCGCGGGTTCTCGAGCTGATGCGCGAGAAGGGGCTGAACGACGTGCTCCTCACCGGCGGCGGGATCATTCCCAAGGAAGACATGGAGACGCTGGCGAAGCAGGGGGTGGGGGAGCTGTTCGGCCCCGGCACGCCGACCGGCGCCATCATCGAGTACGTGCGGGCGTGGGTCGCGAAGCACCGCTCCCCCGCGGGCAGCGCCACGTGAACAAGGTCGTCCGGGACGCCCGCGAGGCGATCGAGCGCGCCGGCATCCGGGACGGCGCCCTGATCGTGTTCGGCGGCTTCGGCCTCTGCGGGATCCCCGAGAACCTGATCGTGGCGCTCCGCGACAGCGGCGTGAAGGACCTCACGTGCGTCTCGAACAACGCGGGCGTGGACGACTGGGGGCTGGGCCTTCTTCTCCAGACGCGGCAGATCCGGAAAATGATCTCCTCCTACGTCGGGGAGAACGCCACGTTCGAGCGGCAGTTCCTCTCGGGCGAGCTGGAGGTGGAGCTCTGCCCGCAGGGAACGCTGGCCGAGCGGATCCGCGCGGGCGGTGCGGGAATCGGCGGGTTCTTCACGCCGACCGGCGTCGGCACGGTCGTCGCCGAGGGGAAGGAGACGCGGACCATCCAGGGGCGCGAGTACGTGCTCGAGATGCCGATTCGCGCCGACTTCGCGTTCGTGCGCGCGCACACCGGCGACCGGATGGGGAACCTCGTCTACCGGATGTCGGCGCGCAACTTCAATCCGATGGCCGCCACGTCGGGGCGCGTGACGCTGGCCGAGGTGGAGCATCTCGTGGAGCCGGGCGCGATCGACCCGGACCACGTCGTGACGCCCGGAATCTTCGTCAATCACATCTTCCAGGGGACGTATGGACCCAAGCGAATCGAAAAGAGAACGAATCGTCCGGCGAGCGGCGCTCGAGCTTAAGGACGGGTTCTACGTCAACCTGGGCATCGGCATGCCCACGCTCGTCTCGAACTACATCCCGAAGGGCATGAACGTCATTCTCCAGTCGGAGAACGGCGTGCTGGGCGTGGGGCCCTACCCCGAGGCCGGCCAGGAAGACGCCGACCTGATCAACGCCGGCAAGGAGACGATCACGGTCCTTCCCGGCGCCGCGTTCTTCTCGAGCGCGGATTCGTTCGCGATGGTCCGCGGCGGTCACGTGGACCTGACCATCCTGGGCGCCATGGAGGTGGACCAGGAGGGGAACCTCGCGAACTGGATGATCCCCGGAAAGATGGTGAAGGGGATGGGCGGCGCGATGGACCTGGTCGCCGGCGCGAAGCGCGTCGTGGTGACCATGTTCCACACCGCCAAGGGCGACGTGAGCAAGGTGCTGAAGAAGTGTGCGCTCCCGCTCACGGGGCGCAAGGTTGTGAATCGCATCATCACCGATCTCGCCGTGCTCGACGTCACCCCGCGCGGGCTCCGGCTCGTGGAGCGGGCCCCGGGCGTGACCGTGGACGAAATCTTGAAGTCGACCGAGGCCGACCTCTTGGTGGAGGAAGTGGCCGAGATGCCGGTATGACCGGTTCGAGGGAGTAGCCATGCCGACGACGACCACCGCCGGGACCCGGCGTGACGACATCTACGAGCTGACCGACGAGCAGCGCGAATGGAAAGAGACCCTCCGCGAGTTCGCCGACAAGGAGATCGCGCCGACGGCGTCGAAGAACGACGCGGCCGGTGAGTTCCCCTGGGACAACGTGAAGAAGATGCGGGAGCTGGGGCTGTTCGGCCTCATCTTCCCCGAGCAGTACGGCGGCAGCGGCGCCGAGACCCTGATGTACGTGATGGCGGTGGAGGAAGTGAGCCGCGCCTGCGCCTCGACGGGGATCACCCTCGCGGCGCACGTCTCGCTCGGCACCGCCCCGATCTACCTCTTCGGCACCGAGGCGCAGAAGCGGAAGTACCTCCCGAAGCTCTGCTCCGGCGAGAACCTCGGCGCCTTCGGGCTCACGGAGCCCGAGGCCGGGTCCGACGCGGGCGGCACGAAGACCCGGGCCGTCAAGGAAGGCGACCAGTACGCGGTCAACGGGCGGAAGATCTACATCACGAACGGCGGCGTCTGCGGCACCGCCGTGTTCACCGCGGTCACCGCGCCCGGCTTCGGCGCGCGCGGCATCTCGGCCTTCATCGTGGAGAAGGGCACGCCCGGGTTCTCGGCGGGCCCGCCCGAGAAGAAGCTGGGGCACCGCGCCAGCAACACCGTGGAGCTGATCTTCGAGAACCTCCGGCTGCCCAAGGAGAACCTGCTCGACCAGGACGGCCGCGAGGGGAACGGCTTCAAGCAGTTCATGATCACGCTGGACGGCGGCCGGATCTCGATCGGCGCCATGTCGCTCGGGATCGCGCAGGCGGCGCTGGATTCGGCCGTGCGCTACGCCATGAACCGGCGCCAGTTCGGGAAGGCGATCGGCGATTTCCAGGCGATCCAGCTTCTCCTGGCCGAGATGACCACCGAGCTGGAATCGGCGCGGCTCCTCGTCTATGCCGCGGCGCGACTCAAAGACAGGGGCGCCCCGTTCACCCGCTACGCGGCCATGGCCAAGCTCAAGGCCTCGACCGTGGCGATGCGCGCGGCGGACGCGGCCGTCCAGATCCACGGCGGCGCCGGCTACATGACCGACCACCCGGTGGAACGCTATTTCCGCGACGCGAAGCTGATGGAGATCGGCGAGGGGACCTCGCAGATCCAGAAGCTCCTGATCGCGCGCGAGCTTCTAAAAGAGGCGGGGCATGTCTTCGGGAGCTGAGGGGAGAGCTGATCTCCCGGCCAGGGAAGACGCCTACGCCGAAAGGAGATCCAATCGTGGCTGAGAGAGACGCCTACATCGTCAGCGCCTGCCGGACCGCCATCGGCGAGTTCCTCGGCGGGCTTGCCTCCATGACCGCGCCCCAGCTGGGGGCCGTGGCCATTCGAGAAGCCGTGCAGCGCGCCGGCATCGAGCCGGGACAGGTCGAGGAAGTGCTCATGGGGCACGTGGTGCAGGCGGGCGCCGGCCAGGCTCCCGCGCGCCAGGCCGCCATCCACGGCGGGATCCCCGACACCGTGGGCGCGACCACGATCAACAAGGTCTGCGGCTCGGGGCTCAAGGCGGTCATGCTCGGCGCCCAGGCGATCAAGGCCGGGGACGCGCAATGCGTGGTCGCCGGCGGCATGGAGGCGATGAGCGCCGCGCCGCACTACGTCTACGGCATGCGGCTCGGCATCAAGGCTGGAAACCAGACGATGGTGGATGGGATGATCCACGACGGACTCTGGGATTCGTTCGGCACGGTGCACATGGG
>DASQJL010000106.1 GCA_035631035.1 Candidatus Binatia bacterium
CTTCAGCGGCGGCGTAGTGGAGATCCACTTCGCGGCGGGATCGTGATCCACCCCGCCGCGTGATCAGGTCGGGCGCGGCGGCGGGATCGTGATCCACCCCGCCGCGTGATCAGGTCGGTGCGGCGGCGGGATCGTGACCCCTCCGGGACGAGCACTGGCCGACGGCGCACTCTCCCGCGCATGCGCCGTCGATGCACCGAGTGCCGTAGGACGTTCGTGGCGGCGGCCTCGGCGATCGCGACCCAGTGCGTGTGCGGCCGGGCATGTCGTGGCGTGCGTGATCGGAAGCTGGCGCGTGAGCGCCGCCGCAGTGATCGCGATGGGGCACGCGCAGACGAGCGCGGGCGGCAGCGTGCAAGCCGCGATCGGCGAGCGGCGGTCTCCGGATGTCACGCGCCACCCTCGGCTCTCAAGTACCCGCTATCACGGGAAGAAGTGGGCGAATTCGTGGATCGAGCGCTGACTCGGTCACGCGCCACCCTGGTGCGAGATTTCCGAGGAGCTCTGGGGAGATACGCGGCGAAATCTGGCGGAGCGCAGGTCTCTGTCACGCCTGACCCTCGGCGCGCAAGTGGTGGCAGTGACGAGGGATTTCGTCGTAATCGTGGCGGAAGCAGTCACGCATGAGCCTGGACGCGACCTGCGCGCGGTGCTTGAAGTGCCCGCCATGCACGAGCCCGCCACCGCGACGCGCATGATCGAGATCGCGGCGCTCGGCGAGCGGCTCTCCGCGTTGCGCCTGTGCGACGCCGAGGCTCTCACGACGATCCGCCGCTCGCTCGAGCAGCACGGGCAGCTCGCCGCGCTGACGCTGTTCGCCGAGCGCGGCGGGCTCGAAATCATCGATGGCTTCAAGCGCCTCCGTGCGGCGCGCGCGCTGGGGTGGGCGACGCTGCTCGCGCGCATCGATGACGTCGGGGCCGTCGACGCGAAGCTGCGCCTGCGCGAGTTGCACGACCGGCGTGGGCTCACCGAGCTCGAGGAGGCATGGGTGGTGCGCTCGCTCTACCGCGAGGATCGGTTGCCGCAGCCCGAGATCGCGCGTCGGATGAATCGGCACAAGAGCTGGGTGTGGCGGCGGCTGATGCTGGTCGAGGCACTCGATCCGCTCGTGCAGACCGACGTGCGCCTCGGGCTGATCGCACCGCGCGCGGCGGTCGCGGTGAGCCGGTTGCCACGTGGCAACCAGCAGGCAGCGAGCGCCGTGGTGGTGCGCCGCGGCTTGACGGTCCGACAGACCGAAGCGCTGGTCGACGATGCCCTCGGTCAGCAGGACCTCGCCGCATGCGAGGCACTCCTCGCGCGCCGGCTCGACAGCCCCGCGAGCAGCAAGCCGCCGGGGCCGCGACCGGCGCGCCCGACACGCAGCGACGCCGACTGGATGAGCCTGGACATCCTGCGCGTGCACGAGATCGCGGCGCGGCTCGAAGCGCGCCTGTTGTCGACGCCGCTCGAGGTGTTCGCGCCACCCGCGGCGGCGCTGATGCGCGACGCGCTGGCGCGCCTGTCCCCCGTGCTGCGCGCGCTCGATGGAGTCATCGCTACCGTCACGGCGCAGGCGGAGGCGGCATGACCTCGACGTGGCGCAGCCGTGCGGAGCTCGCGCACCAGGTCACCCTGCTCGCGAAGCAGGGTGAGTCGCAGCGTGCGATCGCCCGCGCCGTCGGCGTGAGCCGCAACACCGTCCGCACGCTGCTCGCGGCGCACGCACAGGGCCGCGACACCGAGCACGTTGCGCTGACGCCACGCCCGACGCGCGCACCGCGTGCCGCGAAGACCGACGCATGGCAGTCGCGGATCGCCGAGCTGATGGCGAAGTTCGCCGACATCACCGCGCAGCGCGTGTTCGAGATGCTGCGCGCCGAGGGCTTCGACGGTGGCTACACCGGCGTGAAGCGGCACGTCCGCAAGATGCGCCCGCCTCCGAAGCCACCCCCGAGCCTGACCACGCCCGACTACGGGCCCGGCGAGATGTCCGAGAGCGACTGGTCGCCCTACGAGATTCGATTCACGACGGGCAAGACGGCGGTGATACAGGCACTGTCGTATGTGCTTGTCTCGAGCAAACGGAAGTACTTCGGACTCTATGAGTCGAATGATCTGCATGCGTTGATGGACGGGCACGACCGCGCGTTCGACCGGCTCGACGGCTGCGCACACGAGTGTAAGTACGATAGCCAGAAGCCGGTCGTGCTCCGCTGGGAGTGCAATCAGCCAATCTACAATCCGCGCTTCCTGGCGTTCTCGAGCCACTACGAGTTTCGTCCACTGGCCGTTCGACGCGGCCACCCCAACGACAAGCCGCGGACGGAGCGGTCGTTCTGGGAAGTCGAGCGCTCGTTCCTCAACGGCCGCGAGTTTCGCGACCTCGACGACATGCGCGTGCAGCTCGCGGACTGGCTCGAGCACATCGTCGACCACCGCAAGCTCAAGAAGCGTACTGCGCTCGATCGCTTCGCCGAGGAGCGCGACCACCTGGTCCCGCTGCCACGGCATCCCTACGACACGGCGCGCGTGGTCTACCGCGTCTGCGGTATCGACGGCTTCGTGGCCTGGGCCGGCAATCACTATGCCGTCCCCTACGACCATGTCACTGACATCCTGCCGCTGCGCATCACGCAGCGTGAGCTATTCGTGTACGCCGCCGACCTGCGGTGCGTCGCGCGCCATGAGCTCGCTCCGCGCGGCGCAGGCCTCCGGCTCGACCCCGCCGGGTTACACCCCGCGCCGAGTCGACGCAGCCCGGTCGATCTCGACCAGCTCCACATCGCCTTCGGAAACATGGGCGAGCACGCGACCGAATTCTTCCGCCTGATGAGCCTCGGTCCACCTCGGGTCTGGAGCGCGCAGGCCCGCCAGATCCTGCTCCTGCGCGAGCGCTACGCCACCGACGAGATCGATCTCGCGCTCGGTCATGCCACCGCGTTCGGCGCGCGCGACCACGCCACCGTCGAGCGCATCCTCGCCGCGCGGGCGCTGCCCCGCACGCTCGACGAGTACGTCGCCGAGGACACCGCGCGACGACTCGAAGCAACGCTCGGTCATGCCCGCACGGTGCCGCGTGACCTCACCGAGTACGACCGCCTCCCTCTCACCTCCGCGTCGCGGTCACGCACCCAGGAGACTCCCGCATGGCCAAGCGAAGCGACCCGCCCCGCCCCAAGCAGCGAGACTGCGGACGAAGCGACGATGACCCCGTCGTTGCCCGGCTCCGACGACACCTCGAATTCCTCGGATTGACCCGCACCCGCGACCAGCTCGACGAGCTCCTCGCGTGGTCCGCTCACGAGCGCCCCGGCGCCACCGCGCTCCTCGAGCACATCCTCGGCCTGGAGGCCGCGCACAAGCTCGAGCAACGCATCACGCGGCGTATCGACACCAGCGGGCTCGTCGAGCGCAAGTCGCTCGAGGCCTTCGACTGGGACTTTCAACCCAGCCTCGACAAGTCGCTCGTGCTCGAGCTCGCACGCCTCGACTTCGTGCGCCGCCACGACGACCTCGTGGTCACCGGAAACAACGGCACCGGCAAGAGCCACCTCCTCAAGGCCTTCGCCCTGCGCGCGTGCGAGCAAGGGCTCCACATGCGGTACGCGCGCTGCGTCGATCTGCTCGACGACCTCCACGCCGGCCTCGCCGATGGCACCTACGCACGCCGCCTCAAGGGCTGGGCGCGCCCGGCGCTCCTGATCATCGACGACGTCGGCCTCGGCCAGGTCAAGCGCCGTGCCGAGGAGCCGACAGCCGCGCACACCCTGTACAACCTCGTCGATCGTCGGCACGGCCACGCGTCCACCGCGGTCACCTCGAATATCGGGCTCAGCGACTGGGGCAAGTACCTCGGCGATGCCACCCTGACCGCCGCGATCCTCGACCGCCTCGCCATGCACGCGATCCGCATCGACATCCCCGGGCCGAGCTGGCGCCAGCACGTCGCCAAGACGCGCGCCGCCGAGCGCGCTCCGTCGACCTGAGCCCGGCCACGGGTTGGCTCCCGAACGCCGACCGTCGGGCCGGCTCTCCGGATCCCCCGACCCCACGCTTGCTGACCGCGAGCGTGGCTCCCGACCAGCGTCAACCCGCCGAGCGACGTGGATCCATTTCCCGCCGTCTCGGCGACGCCCGCCGCGACAGCAGCCATGGCTCCCGATCCTGCCGCGACCGGATCCCTGCTATCCCGCCGCCAAAGCGCG
>DASQJL010000107.1 GCA_035631035.1 Candidatus Binatia bacterium
GGCTGGGCGCTTCGCCGGCGCGGGGCCGTGGGCTCGGCCTCCACGCGCCTGCGCGCGCACGCTCCCGCCCGGATCGTCGAGCGGATGCGCGAGCGCCTGCTGGACCTGCGCCGCCGCGCCGAGCGCGCCTCGACGGGGGATCTTGCCAAGCGCCGGAAGGAGGCGGCCGCGCGCGCGCGGCTGCTGGGATCCTACGACTACCGCGGCGTGCTCCGCCGCGGCTACGCGCTGGTCTGGAACGAGGAGGGCGCGCGTCTCGTGAACCGCGGACGGAACCTTCGCCCCGGCGAGGGGATTCGAGTACAGTTCCACGACGCCCGCGCCGAGGCCTCGGTCACGCGCGTGGATCCGTCGTCCGAGGAGGAAACGCCATGAAGCGGAAGGAAGGGCCGCCCCCCGACGCGCCCACGTTCGAGAGCATGATGGAGCGGCTCGAGCAGCTGGTGGGGACGCTCGAGTCGGGCAACCTGAGCCTCGAGGACTCGATCCATTCCTTCGAGGAGGGGATGGCGCTGGTGAAGCGCTGCACCGAGGTGCTCGACCAGGCCGAGCAGCGGATCCAGAAGCTCACGCGCGACGCCCAGGGGGCGCCGCGGACGGAACCGGTCGCGGAGGACGACGAGGCGGATGAAGGGCGGAGCGGCGAGCTCCCGTTTTGAGCGCTACCTCGAGCGCGCGCGTCCCCGCATCGACCGCGCGCTCGACGGAACGCTCCCGCGCGCGTCGGCCGAGCCCCGCCGGCTGCACGCGGCCATCCGCTACAGCGTGTTCGCGGGAGGGAAGCGGCTTCGCCCCGCGCTCTGCCTGCTCGCGTGCGAGTCGGTCTCGGGCGCCTGCGGCGAGGCGATGCACGCCGCCGCCGCGCTCGAGATGATCCACACGTTCAGCCTGATCCACGACGATCTCCCCGGCATGGACGACGACGACTGGCGCCGCGGGCGCCTCACCAACCACAAGGTGTTCGGCGAGGGGATGGCGATCCTCGCCGGCGACGCGCTGCTCGCGCTCGCGTTCGAGACGCTGGCCACGCGCCCCACCGGGCGCGCCAAGGATCCGCGCGCGCTCCTCCGAACCGTCTGCGAGGCCACCGGCCACGAGGGGATGATCGGGGGGCAGGCGCTCGACCTCCTCTACGAGCGGCAGCGCGTCTCGTTCGCCCGCGTGCTGCGGATGCACCGGCGCAAGACGGGGATGCTCCTGCGCGGCTCGCTCCTCGTCGGCGCTCAGGTGGCGGGCGCGAGCGCGGCGGCGCTTCGGCGCTTCGGCGACTACGGCGACCGGATCGGCGTCGCGTTCCAGATCACCGACGACATCCTGAACGAGCGCTCTACGAAGCGGGCGACGGGGAAGAGCGTGCGGTCGGACCGCGCGCGCGGCAAGGCCACGGCGCCCTCCAGCGGGGGGATGGCCCGCGCCGAGCGCGAGGTGGAGCGGCTCCTGGACGAGGCGGCCCGGATCGCCCCGCGGCTGGGCCGCCGCGCCGAGGAGTTCGCGTCGCTCGCCGAATTCCTTCGCCATCGGACGCGCTGACGCATGAACCAGGCGCCCCAGGGAGGGGAACGCTGATGGGTTTCACCGCGAATCCGCTGCTGCACGCGCTGCTCTGCGGCTTCCTCGTGCAACTCAGCAAGGTGTTGACCTTCCTCTTGCAAGAGCGGAAAATCAATGTGCGGCGGTTCGTGGAAACCGGCGGCATGCCCAGCAGCCACGCGGCTTCGGTGATGGCCCTGACCACCTGTGTCGGGCTTCGCGAAGGCGTTCGATCCGTTCTCTTCGGCGTCGTCCTGTACTTCAGCCTCATCGTGATGTACGACGCCGCAGGGCTTCGGCGGGCTGCCGGCCGTCAGGCCACCCTGCTCAACAGGATCCTGCACGAGCACCTGCAGCTTTCGGGACCGCCCGCGGAGCGACTGCGCGAGCTTCTGGGACATACGCCGATCGAAGTCTTGGTGGGCGCCTTGATCGGCGTCCTGTTCTCGTTCGCCATCTATCGCCCCCCGGGAGGACCGTGAGCACCGCCAGCACATCCCCTACCGCCGCCACGAACCACCTGGCCGGCATCTCCAGCCCCGAGGACCTGAAGCGCCTTCCGCCCGAGGCCCTCCCGGCGCTGGCCGACGAGATCCGCGAGCGGATCCTCTCCGTCGTCTCCAAGACCGGCGGCCACCTGGCTCCCAGCCTCGGCACCGTGGAGCTGACGATCGCGCTCCACTACGTCTTCAACACCCCCGAGGATGTCCTGATCTGGGACGTGGGGCACCAGGCCTACGGCCACAAGATCCTGACCGGGCGGAACGACCGCTTCGACACCATCCGGCGCGAGGGGGGCCTGTCGGGCTTTCCGCGCCGGGTCGAGAGCCCCTACGACCCGTTCGGCACCGCGCACGCCTCCACCGCCATCTCCGCCGCGCTCGGCTTCGCCTGCGCGCGCGATCTGGCGCACGAGAAGCGCCGCGTGGTCGCGGTCGTCGGCGACGGCGCGCTGACCGGCGGACTGGCCTACGAGGGGATGAACCAGGCGGGCGCGGCGGGAACCGATCTGCTCGTCGTGCTGAACGACAACTCGATGTCGATCTCGCCGAACGTGGGCGCGATCTCGCAGTACCTGACGCGCCTGACGGCGGGGCCGATTTTCCGCCGCCTCGAAGCCGACCTCTGGGATCTCCTCGGCAAGCTCCCCGCGGGCGGCGCGGCGCGCAAGCTCGCGAGCCGGATCAAGGAGAGCATGAAGAACCTGGTCGTGCCGAACGTGCTCTTCGAAGAGCTGGGCTTCAAGTACTTCGGCCCGATCGACGGACACGACCTCACCACGCTGCTCACGGTGCTGAACCAGGTGAAGGAGATGAAGGGACCGGTCCTCCTCCACACGCTGACCCGGAAGGGGAAGGGGTACGGCCCCGCCGAGGAGGATTCACGCAAGTTCCACGGCGTCTCCTCGTTCGACAAGCTGACCGGGGCGAGCGCACGGAAGACCTCCGGCCCGGCCTACACCGAGGTCTACGGCCAGGCCATGATCGAGATGGCGCGGCTCGACCCCAAGATCATGGCCATCACCGCCGCCATGACCGACGGCACCGGCCTCACGAAGTTCGCGACGACCTTCCCCGACCGCTTCCACGACGTCGGGATCGCCGAGCAGCACGCCGTCTGCTTCGCCGCGGGCGTCGCCGCCGCGGGGCTGCGCCCCTTCGCCACGATCTACTCCACATTCTTGCAAAGAGCCTACGACCAGATCGTGCACGACGTGGCGGTGCAGGGGCTGCCGGTGCGCTTCGCGCTCGACCGCGCGGGGCTGGTCGGCGAGGACGGCGCGACGCATCACGGCGTCTTCGACATCGCCTACCTCCGCTGCCTGCCCGGGATGGTGCTGATGGCTCCCAAGGACGAGAACGAGCTGCGCCGCATGCTCGTCACGATGGCCGCGCACGACGCGGGCCCGATCGCGGTGCGCTACCCGCGCGGCGCGGGCGTGGGCGCGGCCCTCGACCCCAATCCGCAGCCGCTCGCGATCGGCGAAGCGGAGCTGATCCGCTCCGGGAAGGACGTCGTGCTCGTCGCCTACGGCTCGATGGTCTCCGTCGCCGAGAAGACGGCCTCGCTCCTCGCCGAGTCGGGCGTGGACGCCGCGGTGATCAACGCCCGCTTCGCCAAGCCGCTCGATGAGGCGATGCTCCTCGACTGGGCGCGCCGCGTGCCGCGCCTGGTGACGCTGGAGGAGGGCGCGCTCGCGGGCGGGTTCGGCGACGCCGTCCTCGAGCTGTTCGCGAAGACCGCGGTCCCCGGGGTCCAGGTCCGCGCGTTCGGCGTTCCGGACCGCTTCTTCGACCACGGCTCGCGCGAGTCGCTCCTTCTGGCCGCCGGGCTCCATCCCGACCTGCTCGCCCCGGAGATCCGCCGCTTCCTCGCCGGCGATTCACGAACGGCGACGGAACCGCTCGCCCCCAAGGCACCCAGCGCCCCCATCGCCACCCACGCATGATCCGCCCACCCCGCCACCTGGGGATCGTCGGCAACCGCGGGAAAGAGGGGGTGCGCGCGCTCGTGCCGCCGCTCATCCGCTGGGCGCGGGCGCAGGGGCGGAAGGTCTCGCTGGACCGGGAGCTGGCCCGCGGGATGCGCGGCGTCGGCGCGGGAATCTCGCTGGAGGCGCTGGTCAAGCGCGCCGACGCGATCCTCGTGCTGGGCGGCGACGGCACCATGCTCGGCACCGCGCGCGCCGCCTCCGCCGCGGGCGTTCCGATCCTCGGCGTGAACCTGGGGGGCCTGGGCTTCCTGACGGAGACCGCGCAGGAGGACCTCTATCCCGCCCTGGAGCGCCTGTTCCGCGGCGACGTGACGCTGGAGCGGCGCACCATGGTCGAAGCGCGGATCCGGCGGCGCGGAGCCAGGAGCGTGTGGCAGGAGGTGGGGCTGAACGACGCGGTGATCCACCCCTCCGAGCGATCGCGCGTGATCTCGATGGACCTGAGGATCGGCGGGAAGGAGATCGGGACGCTGGTGGGGGACGGCCTCATCGTCGCGAGCCCGACCGGCTCGACCGCCTACTCGCTCTCGGCGGGCGGCCCCATCGTCCGCCCTTCGGTCGAGGCGCTCCTCGCCACGCCGATCAGTCCGCACACGGTGACGTGGCGGCCGCTCCTGGTCGGCGCCGACGAGACCATCGCCGTCCGGCTGCGCCCCGGCCACCCGCGCGCCAGCCTCACCATGGACGGCCAGGTGGCGCGCACCGTCACCCCCGATGACGAGATCCTGATCCGCCGCGCGCGACGCCGCGCGACCCTCATCGTGCTCGAGCCCGAGTCCTTCTACGACGTCCTCCGCACCAAGCTCGCGTGGGCCACGTCGCCGCGGGGACGGGTCCCGGACCAATAGCCGGACGGACCTCGCTCCCATGCTTCGCTGGCTCTCCATCCAGGGTCTGGCGCTCGTCGACTCGGTCGAGCTGGAGTTCGCCGCCGGATTGAACGTGCTCACGGGGGAGACAGGCGCCGGGAAGTCGCTCGTCCTGGGCTCGATCGGCCTCCTGCTCGGCGACCGCGCCGACGGTGCCTGGCTCCGCGCCGGCGAATCGCGCGGTTCGGTCGAGGGGACGTTCGACCTCGCCGGACGCCTCGACCTGGCCGAGGCGCTGCGCGCCCACGACGTCGAGCCCGAGGAGGGCCGCGTCGTGCTGCGCCGCGAGGTGGCCGCGAACGGAACGACGCGAGCGTTCGTGAACGGTCGCGGCGTCCTTGTAGCACGGCTTCGCGCCGTGGGCGACCTCCTTGTGGACCTGCACGGCCAGCACGAGCACCAGCAGCTCCTCGATCCCGCCCGCCAGGCCGACTTCTTCGACGCGTGGGCGGGGACGTGGGAAGAGCGCCTGGCGCTGGAGGCCGAGCGCGCCGCCATCCTCGAGGACCGCCGCGCGGCAGCCGCCGGCCGCGAGGCCCTGGACCGCGATCGCGCCGAGGAGGAGACGCTGCGCGCCGACCTCGCCGAGCTCGAGAACCTGAAGCTCGAGGCCGGGGAAGAGGAGGCACTCCTCCGCGATCGTGAGCGCCTGGTTCACCGGGAGCGGATTCTCCAGGCGCTGAGCGAGGGGCTGGCGCTGCTCGCGGACGATGAGACCGGCGCCGAGTCGCGCCTGCGGCGCGCGGTGAAGGCGCTTCGCGCCGGCGCCGCGCTCGATGCGGGGCTCGATCCGCTCGTCGAGGAGGCCGAGGCCGCATCCGAGACCGCGGCGGCGCTGTCGTCGCGCGCCGAGACGGAGCGGGCGCGGCTGTTGGAAGAGCCGCTCGATCTCGATCGCGTCGAGGAGCGACTGGACCGGATCCATCGCCTGAAGCGGAAGCACCGCACCGACGCGGCGGGCCTTCTCTCCTTGGCGGAGGAGCTCCAGGCGCGGGTGCGCCAGCTTGCGCCGGGGGCCGAGGAGCTGGCCCGGCTGGAGCGGGCGCTGGCGGCGCGGACCGAGGCCTACGAACGCCGGCTCGACGGGCTCGTGGAGCGCCGGGCGGCCCGCGCGGCGGCGTTCGAGCGCGCCGCGGGAGCACTCCTCGACCGGCTGGGATTCGGCAAAGCGCGCCTCGGCGCGGCGCCCTCCGGCGATCCGTCGGGCGGCCGGAGCCGCCCCGCGATTGACCCCGCTCCGATCCCCGCTCTAGAATTCGAGTTCCAGCCGAATCCCGGCGAACCCCCGCGACCGCTCCGCAGAATCGCCTCGGGAGGGGAGCTCTCCCGGGTGATGCTCGCCGTGAAGTCGCTCATGGCGGACAAGGACCGCGTGGCCGTCCTGGTCTTCGACGAGGTGGACCAGGGGATCGGGGGAGCCGTGGGGGAGGAGGTCGGGGCGCTGCTCCGCGACCTCGGAAGCAAGCGCCAGGTGCTCTGCATCACGCACCTCCCGCTGATCGCGGCCTACGCCGAACGGCAGCTCCAGGTGGCAAAGGCGACGGCGCGGGGAAGGACGACGACGACCGTGGCGCCGCTCTCCGAAGAGGAGCGCGTCGAAGAGATCGCGCGCATGCTCGCGGGCGCCCGCGCCGGCGAGACGGCGCGCCGGCAGGCCCGGGAGCTCCTGAGCGGGGCGAGATCCGGCGCCAAAGGCGCCGCCGCACCGCCCCGAAAGCGCGCGGGTGTCGCGCAGGGCGCGGCCCCGCGCGCCAGGACCGCCAAAGGAAGAGGATGATCACACCGAGCCTCGAGGACTATCGCGCGCTCGCGCGCCGCTACAACCTGGTGCCGGTGATGCGCGAGGTCCTGGCCGACTTCGACACGCCGGTCTCGGCGTTCGCCAAGCTGAACCGGGGCGATGCCTCCTTCCTGCTGGAGAGCCTCGAAGGGGGCGAGACGTGGGGTCGCTATTCCATCCTCGGCTTCCGACCCTCGCTCGAGTTCCGAGCCAAGGGATCGGTGGTCGAGACGCGCCGCGGCGAACGGACCGAGCGCTCCGAGTCCCAGGACCCGCTGGAATCGCTGCGGGCGCTGCTCCTCTCCGTGAGCGCCGCCCCGGTCGCGAACCTTCCACCGTTCAGCGGCGGCGCGGTTGGACTCGTGGGGTACGACTACGTGCGATTCCTGGAGCGGATCCCCGCGCGCGCCCCCGACGACCTGGGGCAGCCCGACCTCCACTTCGTCTTTCCCGACCTGGTGCTCGCGTTCGACAACTTCCGCCACCGCCTCCAGCTGGTCGCGAACACGCGACCCGGGAGCGATCCCGACCGCGCCTATCGCGACGCGGTCGCGTCGATCGGCGAGATGCTGGCGCGCCTGGCGCAGCCGGCTCCGGCCCCCGCCGCGTCCGAACGCGCGAACGGGGAGGTGGCGTTCACCAGCAACCTCGGCCGCGAGGGCTACGCGCGCGCCGTCCTCGCCGCCAAGGAGCACATTCGCGCCGGAGACATCGTCCAGGTCGTGCTCGCGCACCGGCTGGAGGCGACCGCGGCGGTCAGCCCCTTCGACGTCTATCGCGCGCTCCGGATCCTGAACCCCTCCCCCTACATGTACTACCTGCGCTACTCGGACCGCTCGGTCGCGGGCTCCTCGCCGGAGATCCTGGTCCGCACGTCGGGCCGGAAGGTCGCGCTCCGCCCGATCGCCGGGACGCGTCCGCGCGGCGCGACGCGCGAGGAGGACGCCGCGCTGGAGCAAGAGCTCCTCGCGAGCGAGAAGGATCGCGCCGAGCACGTGATGCTGGTGGACCTCGGGCGGAACGACGTGGGGAAGGTCGCCGAGATCGGGAGCGTGCGCACCACGGAGTTCATGACCGTGGAGCGCTACTCCCACGTGATGCACCTGGTGAGCCACATCGAGGGAACGCTGCGGGAGGGGCTCGGGCCCTTCGACGTCCTTCGCGCCTGCTTCCCGGCGGGGACGGTGAGCGGCGCGCCGAAGAAGCGCGCGATGGAGATCATCGAATCGCTCGAGCCCTCCCGGCGCGGCGCCTACGCGGGGGCGATGGGCTATTTCGACTTCCACGGCAACGCGGACTTCTGCATCACCATCCGGACCGCGACGTTCGAAGGAGGCCGCGTCCACCTGGGCGTGGGGGCCGGCATCGTGGCCGACTCCGATCCCGAGGAGGAGTGGACCGAGACGCGCAACAAGGGGCGCGCCGTGGAAGCGGCGGTGCGCCTGGCCGCGGGAGGGCTGGACGCGTGATCCTGATGATCGACAACTACGACTCGTTCACCTGGAACCTGGTCCAGTACCTGGGGGAGCTGCGGGAGACCCCGCGCGTCGTCCGGAACGACGAGATCACCGTGGACGAGGCGCTCGCCCTGAAGCCCGAGGCCATCGTCATCTCCCCGGGCCCGGGCCGCCCCGACGACGCGGGGATCAGCAAGGAGCTGATCCGGCGCGCCGCGGGATCGGTGCCGATCCTGGGCGTCTGCCTGGGGCACCAGTGCATCGGCGAGGTCTTCGGGGGCACGATCGTCCGGGCCGAGCGGCTCGTGCACGGGAAGACCTCGGCGATCATCCACACGGGGCGGGGGATCTTCCTCGACGTGGACAATCCCTTCATGGCGACGCGCTACCACTCGCTCCTCGTCGCGCGCGAGGGGATCCCCGACGCGCTCGCGGTCGTCGCCTGGACGCCCGAGAACGAGATCATGGCGCTCCGCCACAAGGACCACGAGACCTGGGGCGTGCAGTTCCACCCCGAGTCGATCCTGACGGCCCACGGCAAGGACCTGCTCCGGAACTTCCTGCGCCTCGTCCCGGACGCGTCGGCGGCCCGCGCGGCCGCCGCGGCGCCCGCGCGCTGACCGGCTCTCCGCGTCGATGACATCCCGCGCGCGCCCCGGCGCACCCATCGCACCCTTCGCCTCCTTCGCCTCATGATCCGCGACCTCTTGCCGCGGCTGCTCGCGGGCGAGACCCTGAGCCGTGCCGAGGCGGCGGCGGCGGTGCGGAGCATGGTGCGCGGCGAGAGCGAGGACGGGCTGGTGGCATCCTTCCTCACCCTCCTCGCGCAGCGCGGGGAGACCGAAGCCGAGCTCTGGGGCGGGGCCGAAGCGCTGCGCGCCGAGGCGGTCCCGTTCCCCTGGAACGGGGGACCGCTGTTCGATACGTGCGGCACCGGCGGGGACGGGCGCGGATCGTTCAACGTCTCGACGACCGCGGCGTTCGTCGTGGCCGGAGCCGGAGTGCGCGTCGCCAAGCATGGGAACCGCTCGGTGTCGAGCGCGTGCGGCAGCGCCGACGTGCTGGAGTCGCTGGGCGCCCACATCGACCTCGGCCCCGAGGGCGCCGCGGCCGTGCTCGCGGAAACCGGATTCACCTTTCTCTACGCGCGCCGCTTCCATCCCGCGATGCGGCGGGTGGCGGGCGTCCGGCAGACGCTCGGGTTTCGCACGCTGTTCAACTGGCTCGGCCCGCTCTCGAATCCCGCGCGCGCCACGCACCAGCTGGTCGGGGTGCCCGATCCCGCCCGGGTCGAGCCGGTCGCGCGCGTGCTCGGCGCCCTGGGCGCGGTGCGGGCGCTGGTCGTGCACGGCGCGGGGGGGATCGACGAGCTCGCGCTCGCGCCCGGAAACGTGGCGGCCGAGAGCGGGCGCTCGGAGACCGGCGCGCCCGCCGCGGTGCCGCGGTCGATCCGCCACGACGCGCTCGGCCTGCGCGACGCTCCGGTCGAGGCCCTGCGGGGCGGCGACGCCGACCGGAACGCGGCACTCCTGCGCGAGGTCCTCGCCGGCGAGCCGGGCGCGCGGCGGGACGCCGTGCTCCTGAACGCCGCCGCGGCGCTCTGGATCGCGGGCACCGCCCCCACGCTGGAGGAGGCGGTCGCGCGCGCCACGCTGGCGATCGACCGGGGCGATGCTCGGAAGGTGCTGGATCACTACATCGAGCTCTCGAAGAAGGTGGGGAGCGAGTGAGCGACTTCCTCGCCACCATCGTGGCCGAGCGCCTGGAGCGCGTGCGCCAGGACGCGGAGCGGGGCCCCTCGCGCGCCGCGCTGCGGGCCGAGGCCGAGGCCCGGCGCGACGAGCGGCGCCCGTTCCTGTCCGCGCTCCGGCGCGAGGCCGGAGCGCCGATCCGGGCGATCGCCGAGGTGAAGCGCGCCTCCCCCTCGGCGGGCGTCCTCCAGGCGGAGTACGATCCGGTGTCGCTGGCGCGCGCGTACCATGAAGCCGGCGCCGCCGCGATCTCGGTGCTGACCGAGCCGGCCCGTTTCCTGGGATCGCTGGAGGACCTGGCCGCGGTCCGCGAGGCCGTGACGCTCCCGGTTCTGCTCAAGGACTTCGTCGTGCACGAGCGGCAGATCTATGAAGCCGGAGCGCGCGGGGCCGACGCGGCCCTCCTGATCGTGGCCGCGCTCGACCCGCGCCAGCTGGGCGACTACGCGGCGCTCCTGTTCGAGCTGGGGATCGCGCCGCTGATCGAGATCCACGAGCCTCGCGAGATCGACGCGGCGCTCGCGGCGCCGGGCGCCCTCGGCGTGAACAACCGGGACCTGCGCACCCTGGCGATGCGCCCGGGTCATGCCGAGACGATGCTGCCGCTCCTTCCGCCCGACCGCGTGCGGATCGCGGAGAGCGGCTATCACGATCGCGCCGCGATCGAGCGGGTGGAGCGGCTCGGGGCCGACGCGGTGCTCGTCGGAGAGGCGCTGCTCCGGGCGGAGCGGCCTTCGGAGGCTCTCGCGGAGCTGCTCGGCACCGGTCCGTCAACAAAGGAGGAGCCGTGAGGACGCGCATCAAGGTCTGCGGCATCACGAGCGCCGAGGACGCGCGGTTCGCGCTGGATTCGGGCGCCGACTTCCTGGGCCTGGTGCTCACCGAATCGCCCCGGCGGGTCGACGCGGCCCGGGCGCGCTCCATCCGGGAGTCGCTCCCGGGCGGGGCGCCGCTCGTGGGCGTCTTCGCGGAGGAGCCGCCCGAGACCGTGGCCCCGCTCGCGGAAGCGCTCGGACTCCACGCCGTCCAGGTGGCGGGCTGGCTGGAACGCGAGGGAACCTTTCCGTTCGAGGTGTGGCACGTGCTGCGCGGCGCCACGCTTCCCGACCCCACGACCCTGCCGATGATTCCGCTCCGAACGTACCACCTGGATGCCTACGACCCCGCGCGCGCCGGCGGCACGGGACGGCTCGCCGACTGGGCGTGGGCCGCCTCCGCGGTGGAGGTCGGGCGCCGCCTGATCGTGGCGGGGGGACTCAACCCCGACAACGTCGGGACCCTGGTGCGGGACGTTCGTCCCTACGGCGTGGACGCTTCCAGCGGCCTCGAGTCCGCGGTGGGGAAGAAGAGTCCCGAGAAGGTGCGCGCCTTCGTCGAGCGGATCCGCGCCGCGGACCAGTCGCGTCCCAAGCGATCATGAGCGCGCGCGCGGGCCAGCCGGCGGAGGGGCGCTTCGGCGCCTACGGCGGACGCTACGTGCCGGAGACCCTCCTCGGCCCGGTGCTCGAGCTGGCGGAGGCGTACGAAGCCGCGCGCCGCGACCCCTCGTTCCAGGCCGAGCTGGATTCGGAGCTCCGGAATTTCGCCGGCCGGCCGACCCCGCTCGCCCTGGCGCCGCGCTTCGCCGCGCGCGCCGGGGTCGCGCGCGTCTACCTGAAGCGCGAAGACCTCCTCCACACCGGCGCCCACAAGATCAACAACGCGATCGGCCAGGCGCTCCTGGCGCGGCGGATCGGCAAGAAGCGGCTCGTCGCGGAGACGGGGGCGGGGCAGCACGGCGTGGCCACCGCGACCGCGGCCGCGCGCTACGGTCTGGCGTGCACGGTCTACATGGGCGAGGTGGACATGGCCCGGCAGCGGCCCAACGTGGAGCGCATGCGGCTCCTCGGGGCGGAGGTTCGCCCCGTGGCCTCCGGCTCGCGCACCCTGAAGGATGCCATCAACGAGGCGATGCGCGACTGGTCGGGCTCGGTGCGCGACACGCACTACCTGCTCGGGTCGGTGCTCGGTCCGCACCCCTACCCGACGATGGTCCGGGACTTCCAGGCGGTGATCGGCCGCGAGGCGAGGGAGCAGTTCCTGGAAGCCGAAGGCCGTCTTCCCGACCTTCTCGTCGCCTGCGTGGGCGGCGGGAGCAACTCCATCGGCCTCTTCCACGCCTTCCTGGGGGACGCCGCCGTCCGGATGGTCGGGGTCGAGGCCGGGGGAGAGGGGATCGCGACGGGGCGCCACGCCGCGCGCTTCGCCGAGCCGGCCGAGGGGATCCTTCACGGGACCAGGACCCTGGTGCTCCAGGACGCCGCGGGCCAGGTGCGGGAGACCCACTCCATCTCGGCGGGGCTCGACTACCCGGCCGTGGGGCCCGAGCACGCCATGCTGGGCGCGGCGGGCCGCGTGGTCTACGACACCGCCACCGACGCGGAGGCGCTGGCCTCCTTCAGCGCCCTCGCCACGGAGGAGGGGATCCTTCCGGCGCTGGAGTCGAGCCACGCGCTTGCCTACGTCCTTCGGGAGGGGGCGTCCGGAAAAATCCCACCCGCTTCCGTGATCGTGGTAAACCTGTCCGGACGCGGCGACAAGGACCTTTCGGTTATCGAAGGGCTCCTCAGACCCGGTTCCGGCCAAGCTAAGGCTTGACCGGAACAAGCGATTCTGCTATCATTTGCCGGTCTCGTCAGACCGGTTTCTAGGGACAGCTTGCTCGGCATCGGCGGGTCGTTGAGATCCCCCCTCCTGGCCGTCATGGCGGCCAACCCTCCGCGCTTCCGCGGGGCCAGCAAAGCCAAGTCCTAGGTCCGCGCCACCCATCCTCGGGAGGCCCCGGACCGCCGCACGGCTCCGTGTGCGGTCGAAGGAGTCCTGCACAACGTGGAGACGCAGCCGCAAGGAAGGACCCTTTCGTGGCACTGGGCAAGGAACCCCCTCGTGTATCCCCTAAGGAGGCCTGCATGAAGTTCGGATTTCGGCATCTCATCCTGTCCGCATTGCTGCTCCTCGCGTTCGCCGCGAACGCGAAGGCGCAGTACCTGTGGATGGACACCAACGGCGACGGCGTGAACACCTCCGCGGACGTCATGAGCCCGAACGGCACGGGTACGACCGTGGACGTCTGGCTCAACACCGCGCACAACAAAGACGGCTCGGCCGCGGTCTGCCAGTCGGGCGATCCCGACGCGACGCTTCAGACCTGGAATTCCTTCGCCACGCACATCAATGCCAGCGGTGGAACGGTCACCTTCACGGGTTACACGAACCAGGTGGCGGCCTTCACCATCAACTGCTCCAACAACGGCGTGGCGTTCAACGCGAACAGCACCGAGATGGCGCAGTGCCAGGCAACCGGCACGCCGGTCGGCAACGGCGGCGTCAACATCAAGCTGTTCACCGTCACCGTCACCGGGGTCACCGGCACCCCGTCGCTCGTCTTCGTGCCGGGCAACACCCAGGACAACAACCCCACCTCCTTCGGCAGCGCGTGCGGTGGGCTCGACTTCGACAACACGATCAAGCTGGGCACGGACTTCATGGACGCCGACGGCATTGGCGCGGCCGCGGGCGGCAACTCGAGCCCGGTGATCAACGCTCCGGCGACGGCGACCGGCACCGAGGGGCAGTCGTTCACGCTGTCGGCGACGGCGACCGACGCGGATGCGGCCGACAACCTTTCGCTCACCGCGACCGGCTACCCGGCGTCGCTCACGCTCACGCCGGGCTCCGGCGTCTCTCCGGTGACCGCCACGCTGACCGGCACGCTCGGCTTCGGCGACCAGGGCAGCTACTCGATCGTCTGGTCGGTCTCGGACGGGCATAACCCGCCGGTCACCACGACGACGAACCTGACCGTCACGAACGTCGACCGGGCGCCGACCGTCTCGGCTCCGGCCACGGCGTCGGGCGCCGAGAACACGCTGATCACCTACACCGTCTCCGCCGCCGATCCGGACGGGGACGCGATCCTTTCGCTCACCGCGGCGCCGCTTCCGTCGGGCGCCACCTTCACGGCGAACGCCACCAAGACCGCGGGAACCTTCAGCTGGACGCCGACCTTCAGCCAGTCGGGCACCTACACCGTCACGACGACCGCGACGAACTCCCTGAGCGGCTCGGCCACGACGACGATCACGGTCACGAACGCGGATCGCGCGCCGGTGGTCACGGCTCCCGCGACGGCTTCGGGCGCCGCGAATTCGCTCATCACCTTCACGGTGACGGCATCGGATCCGGACGCGGACGCGATCACCTCGCTGACGGCGTCGCCGCTTCCGACCGGCGCCACGTTCACGGCCAACGCGTCCAACACCTCGGGCACGTTCAGCTGGACGCCGACCAATGCCCAGACGGGCACGTTCAACGTCACCTTCACGGCGGCGAACAGCCTCTCCGGCACGGCGACGACGGCCATCACGGTGACGGCGGGCGATCGCGCGCCGGTCGTCACGGCTCCGGCGACGGCTTCAGGCGCCGAGAACACGCTGATCACCTTCACGGTGACGGCGTCGGACCCGGACGCGGATCCGATCACTTCGCTCACGGCCGCCCCGCTGCCTTCGGGGGCGACGTTCACGGCGAACGCCTCGAACACCTCGGGGACCTTCAGCTGGACGCCTAGCTTCACCCAGTCCGGCTCGTACAGCGTGACCTTCACGGCGGCGAACGCGCTCACGGGCACGGCGACGACGTCGATCACGGTCACGAACGCCGACCGGGCGCCGGTGGTCACGGCTCCGGCGACGGCCTCGGGTGCCGCGAATACGCTCATCACCTTCACCGTCACCGCGTCGGATCCCGACGGCGACGCGATCACGTCGCTCGCGGCCGCCCCGCTTCCTTCGGGCGCCACGTTCACGGCGAACGCTTCGAACACCTCGGGGACCTTCAGCTGGACCCCGACCAGCGGTCAGACGGGCACGTTCAACGTGACCTTCACGGCCACGAACGCGCTCACCGGCTCGGCCACGACGGCGATCACGGTGACGCCTCCGGGCGACACGGCGCCGCAGGTCACCGCGCCTCCGACCGCCGCGGGTGACGAGAACACGACCATCAACTTCGTCGTCACCGCCAGCGATCCCGATGCGGATCCGATCACCTCCCTCACGGCGTCGCCGCTGCCTTCGGGCGCGACGTTCACGGCGAATGCCACGAACACCGCGGGGACGTTCAACTGGACGCCCAGCTTCACGCAGTCGGGGACGTACAACGTGACGTTCACCGCCTCGAACGCGCTCACCGGCTCGGCCGTCACGGCGATCACGGTGAACAACGTCGACCAGGCGCCGGCGGTCACGGCCCCTGCGACGGCTTCGGGCGCTGAGGGCACGCTGATCACCTTCACGGTCACGGCCTCCGACCCGGACGGCGACGCGATCGCGTCGCTCACGGGCGCGCCGCTGCCTTCGGGCGCGACGTTCACGGCCAACGCCACGAACACCGCGGGCACCTTCAGCTGGACCCCGTCGGCGACCCAGTCCGGCACCTACAGCGTGACCTTCACGGCGTCGAACGCCCTCTCGGGCTCGGCGACGACGGCGATCACGGTGAACAACGTCGACGCCGCACCGATCGTCACGGCTCCGTTGTCGCAGTCGGGCGGCGAGGGCACCACGATCACCTTCACGGTCACCGCGTCCGATCCGGACGGCGACCCGATCACGTCGCTGACCGCGAGCGGCACGGCGATCACGGCGGGCGCCACCTTCACGGCGGACGCTTCGAACACGACGGGCACCTTCGAGTGGGTAGCGGCCGGTCCGCAGGGCTCCTACTCGGTGACCTTCACGGCGTCGAACGCGCTCAGCGGCTCGGCGACGACGACGGTCAACGTCACGGGCGTGAACCACGAGCCGGTCGTCACGGCTCCGGCCAACGCGACGGGTGACGAGGGAACGCTCATCACCTTCACCGTGTCGGCGACGGATGCCGACGGCGACCACGTCACGCTCCAGGCCCTGGGCCTTCCGTCGGGCGCGACGTTCACCGACAACGGCGACAACACCGGCACCTTCAGCTGGACGCCGGGCTTCAACCAGGCGGGCAGCTACACGGTGACCTTCCAGGGCAGCGACGGCAACGGCGGCACGGGAACGGCCAACACGGTGGTCACCGTGACCGACGTGAATCGCGCTCCGACGGCGGATGCCGGCGGGCCGTACAGCGGCGTGATCAATGTGGCGATCTCGTTCGACGGCTCCGGCTCGTCGGATCCCGACGGCGACACGCTGACCTACGCCTGGGACTTCGGTGACGGCAGCACGGGGACCGGGGTGAACCCGTCCCATGCCTACACCGCGGGCGGCACCTACACGGTGACCCTCACGGTCACCGATACGGGCCTGCTCACGGGCACGGCCACGACCACCGCGACCATCTCGACGACGCTCTCGGCGATGGCGTTCACGGTCGGCGGCAACAAGACGACGTCCCTGGGCGCGGGCAAGCCGTACACCTGCATTCAGCTGGAAGCGGTGGACAACTCCTTCCAGAACACCGACGTCGACATCTCCAGCATCAAGATGGTCTCCACGGGCACCGGCTCGGTCTCCGAGATCTTTGCCGATGCTTCGAAGAGCAGCGTCGACGGCGACAAGAACGGCGACGGCGTCCAGGAGATCGTGGCGTGCTTCAAGAAGTCCGACCTGCGGCTCCTGTTCAGCAACCTGCCGGCCGGGCGCAACACCGTGAACGTCACGATCGAAGGAAGCCTCACGTCGGGCGCGACCTTCAGCGCTCCGCTCACGCTGATCGTCAAGAGCACGGGCGCGGTTCTGGTGGCCAGCGTGTCGCCGAACCCGCTCAACCCGCAGGCCAAGCTCACGTTCGCGACGAGCAAGCCGGGCGCCGTCCGGGTCCAGATGTTCGACCCGCAGGGCCGTCTGGTGAAGACGATCGCCGACGAGCGCGCGGCCATGGCCGGCTACCACGACTACACGATCGACGGACGCTCCTCGACCGGCGCCAAGCTGGCCTCGGGCGTCTACTTCGTCAAGATCGTGTCGGAGGCGGATGGCAGCACGGTGACGCGAGTCACCATCATGAAGTAGGGACGACCCTCGAGGGGATCGCCCGCAACACGGACGGGCGGGGCGCGCAAGCGTCCCGCCCGTTTCGTTGGGGGGGCCCGGGACGGCGCGCGAGGCGGGGTCTGGACGCGGGCCGGGGCGGCGACGTATCGTACCTCCGCTCCGTCGCCCATCCATATCCGCGGCCATTCGGCCGAACCCTGGAGGGATCCCCATGAAGGGACTTCGCCGCCTCATCGCATGGACGCTGGCCCTCACGTTCCTCGCCCTTCCCTGCGTTCGGGCCCGGGCCGGCAGCGACGAGGTCCGTCGCGGTTACGGAGCCGGCTCCGCGGCCCTGGAGCTGCAGGGGAGTCCCGTCGGCTTTCTCCGGAGCGCGAGCGGCGGCGATCTGGAGGGGGACGTGGTAGCAACCCCCGCGGCGTCCGGCTTCAACAAGCACATCGCCTCCGTCCATTACACCGATCTCGTCCTGGAAGTGGGGGCGGGCATGGAGCCGGCGGTCTACGACTGGATCGCGGCCGCGTGGGAGTCCAAAGCGACCCGGACCTCGGGAGCGGTGGCGATCGCGGACTACAGCTTCAACGTGATCGCCCGGAAGGAGTTCAGCGAGGCCCTCATCACCGAGACGTCGCTGCCGGCGCTGGACGCCGCCAGCAAGGATCCGGCGTTCCTGACCGTGCGGATCGCCCCCGAGACCGTCCGGAGGAACAAGGGCGGGGGAACGGTGCCCTCGACGCAGGCGGCCAAGCAGCGGCCATGGCTCGCGAACAGCTTCCGGCTCGAAATCCCCGGGCTCGACTGCACGCGCGTGCGCCGAATCGAGCCGATCCGGATCGGAACCAAGATCACCCACGACGATGCGGGGGAGACCCGCACGACTCCGGTCAACGAGCCGACGACCACGAAGGTTTCCGACCTGGTGGTCACGCTGCCCGAGGCGAACGCGGACACCTGGCTGGACTGGATGCAGCAGTTCCTCGCGCAGGGGAGGAACGACGACAGCCAGGAGAAGAACGGCGATCTCGTGCTCCTCGGGACCGACATGCAGAGCGAGATCGCCCGCATTCACCTCTACGGCCTGGGGATCTCGTCCCTGAAACAGACGAAGGCGGACAACGTCGACGCCATCCGCAGCGTCGTCTGCACGCTCTACTGCGAGCACGCGGCGCTGGAATGGAAGGGGGGCGGCGGCGCGGTCCTGAACGTCCGCGTCTTCGGCCGCTAGAACATCAGGCCGAAGGTCACCGGGATGATCCGCGTCGAGTTCTTCTCGAGGAAGCTCGTGTCGAAGCCCTGGTCGGTGTAGACGTTCTCCAGCCGGGCCTCGACGAAGCCGTGCAGGCTGGCCAGCTTGAACTGGACGCCCGCGCCGCCGTCGATTCCGAACTTGGTCTCATGCGCTGACGTCTCGGTGCCGGTGGAGTCCATCTTCGTCTCGACCCGGAACGCTCCGAGGCTGGCCGTGATGTAGGGGCGGATCGGACCCAGGGACATCCCGATCGTGATCCCGCCCATCCCGGAGAGGATGTTGCCGTTTCCGGTCGTCCCGAGTGGGGCGTGCTCCAGGTCGAACTTCTGATACCCGAGCGCGCCGCGGAGCCCGAGCGGGAACATCGGGGGCTTCACCTCGAGGATGCCGCGGACGTGGAAGCCGTCCTTGAGCGCGTCCTTGGCGTGGCTGACCGGAAGGCTCACGCCCCCGCCGATTCCAATCTGGACCATCTTGCCGGCGCCCGGGACCCCGGCCAGCGAGGGAGACGCCACAAGGAGACACAGCACCGCCGCCATCACGATCGTCCGCGACATGAGAACCTCCCCGTAGTGGGAACCACGTAGGCCAGAGAGGGGCAGGATACTGCGGCGCCAACGAAACGGCCAGCGCATCGAAAAAAGGTAGGTAGCTCGCGGGTCCCGACCGTATCCTCAGAGGTCATCGCCCCCGGCCGCTCGGCCGGTGGCGGAAATTTCCCGAGAAGCGACCGCAAGACATGAGCCGCCGCATCCTACTCGTCGAAGACGACCCTGATTCGGGCGAAGCCCTGATGCTCCTCCTCCAGACGCGAGGCTTCGACGTGGTCTGGGCGGAATCGGGGGAAGCCGCGCTCTCGACCT